>CAZUTR010000021.1:11781-16907 GCA_964623545.1 uncultured Pirellulales bacterium
CAACACTAGCACCCGAGTGTGGATTGAAAAATCTGTCGAGACTCATAAAAACTCATAATCCTTTCTAAACAAATACTGTAATCCCAGTTTAATCTTCGCTGTAATTCTATCGAAAATGATCTACACAAACAAATATCAGGGGATAAAATATTTAAAAACTGCTTTTTTTGCCCTGATTAGGGCTTGCATGGATTACGCTGGTATTTACAGATTAACCTACTGCAGCCTTAATTTCTTTTAACTTGTCAAATTCGGCTTAGCTGCCGCGGCTGCTATTCTACTCAATCTCTCGAATCTCTTCAATCTCTATATTTCTCACTTTTGTGTTGAGGTTATCATCGAATAGAGGTGACGGGTCTTTCTTATCAAAAGCCACTAATATGCTTTCTTCCAAATTCTCTTTGTTGAGATAGAACCTGTCTGCTAGTAGTGTGCCCTCAATTTTAAATGTCACCTTTAACTTCATCATTTTTCCCTCTTATCTGATTTGCTCCGCGAAAACTCTCGTATCTCGTCTTGTGATGCTTTAGACTTCACGGTTTGATTATATTTGGTGAATATTGGATTCCATCGGTCAGCACTTTTACAGCGGGGTCAAGAATATTAGACCTCAAAGCTGGCACGAGCAGTAATCCCATCAACATGCACAAGCAGACCAAAAATATCATTGCGACAAGCATAGAGCCCCTATTTTCCTTTACCTGTTGCAGATTCTCTGGCAGTTCGCCAAGAAAAATATATCTTTGGACTTTCAGGAACGAAATTAAAGTAACCAAACTTACGAGAACAGTAACAGCAGCTAAGCCAAAAAAACGTGCTTGAACCGCTGCTATGACAAGGATTAATTTGCTCCAGAAACCGTTAAAGGGTGGTATGCCTGCGATGGAGGCTGATGCAACGGTACAAGCCGCTCGCGTAAAGGGCATTTTTTCTGTCAAGCCGCCCATTTGCTTTAGCTGTCTTGTGCCGGTCGACATTTCGACTGAGCCGCTTGTTAAAAAGAGCAAAGATTTAAACACAGCATGATTGATAAGGTGGAAGAGACCACCAAGAATAGCCAGCGAAGCCCAGGCAATATTTCCACCCCTCGCCAGGATAAGAGCACCTATACCAATTCCGAGAACCACGTATCCCATCTGTGAGACACTGTGATAGGCCAAGAGACGTTTGAAATCCCATTGACCAACTGCCAAAAACACCCCGATAACCATACTTAAAATGCCAAGGCCAATTAGTACCCAACTTACCGGAATGGATATACCGAATACGTTGAAAATTATGCGAGCAAGAGCGTATACACCGAGGGCTTTTATTAGTGCTCCGGACAGCATTGCAGAAATTGGAGCAGGAGCCGATGGATGTGCGTCAGGCAACCAGGCATGGAACGGTACCAAACCTGCCTTTAAGCCAAAGCCTGAAATAAACAAGGCAAGAGCAAAAGCAAGGCCGGCATTTAGGCCGGAGTTTACAATGACTTTTGAGATGTAGGCCATATTAAGTGAGCCAGTGTTGCCGTAAACAAGACCAACTGCGAAAAGGATAAATAAAGAAGCTATCCAGCCCAGGACCATATACTTGAAGGAACCTTCGAGTTCTTCAGTACCGCAGCCAAAGCCGACAAGTGCATAAGATGCTATTGAAGCAACTTCGAGGAATACAAAAAGATTGAAGATGTCCCCGGAAAGTACAACACCGTTCATGCCTGTAACCATAAGCAAAAACAGGCTTAGATATCTTGTCTTGGCGGTGTATTGTTCCATATATCTGGCGCTATAGAGCATCGCAGCAGTGCTGACAACGCCAATAGCCAGGAGCAAAAGTGAACTTAAGCCGTCGAGGACAAGATTGATTCCAAGCGGTATGGTCCACTTGCCTATTTCATAAATGCTGGATCGACCGATAGAGGCAATAGCCAATATGAGCAGGGAAATAGTTGCTAAATTTGCAAAGATCGTTGCAGCGGTTTTACCCTTTTTGCCGAAAATCGGAAGTAAAAATGCGGTTACCAAAGGAACAATAATGAAAGCAGGCAGCGGAATATTCATTTTTAATCTCCTTGTTTTTTCTTTAGAAAACAGAAGTAAATCCACATATAGGAGGAGCATAAGAAAAAGAGGAATATGAAAAGCCCTGCATTCCATCTCAGGTTGCAAGATAAAATTTTGGGATTTATTTCCGATAGATTCACAAACTGATAAGCTTTAGCAAGGCCTTTATAAAGGAGCGCATTCAAACTGAAAGACACAGCCAAACAGACTAAACTAAGAAGAATAGTTGCTGTTAACACCTGTTTCTTTGATGGTTTGGCAAACCAAAAGAACAGACAGGTAAAAAGATAGGACAATGGAACATGTATCACTAAACTACGCCATAAATAATCAGCAGGAACCGATCTTGCAATCCAAGCCCAGAATAAGCTGAAAATTATAAGGGTCACGGGTGGCATTATTTTTACTTGTGTCGGCCTTATCAGCTCAACTGCTTTTTTCATAGTTCCTTCCAAACTTTTTATATCCTGATGATCCACCGTGCTTGCACGACAAAAAAAAGACCAACGCCCGACTCGGCATAGGCCGAGCCAAATGTTGGTCTACTCTCTAACGAGCCTTCTCCCATAACTGTTGGGAGACTGCTTTCTAATTAGTCTACCAAATGGATATTAATTAAATTCAGCATGTTTTTAATAATCTCTTTTTTCCTTAAACTTTGACTCAACGTTTTGACTCAAACTCAAAACTACAAATATTTCTCCCATTTTGGGATTGACATCCACATAAAAGCTGGTGATGTCAACATCCAGCAAATTATGCAGAAGGTCCCGTAAAATACTTTGTGCATTCTTTAGGCAACATACTCTGCATTGCTTAATAAGCTCTATACTTTCGGGCGCATCGATTAGCTGTTGCTCGTATGTAGTCAAAGCCCCTTTGAGTCTTATGACCACTATATCATCAATAATGTAACTTTTTACTTCTTCAGGACCCTTTCCTACATGTTCTCTCTTGAACTTTGTAACAACTTCGCTTATCTCTGCCTCTACTTGTCCTTTGGTCTTAGTCTCCATAGTTTCCTGCCGTGGATGAGGGAAGCACAATTTCATCTACACTAAGTCTGATAGTTTTAAAGCTTCAAGCCTATTCGCAATATAGTCTCTTATCTCCTTGAGTACCTTGATGAGTTGTTTCTCCCTGGACAAAGGGGTAGGTGAAAAAAAGTACACGCTTACCGATTCCGTCGGTGCTAAGGCGCCGTCCATCAGTCTTATTATTTCTGCAATACTTATTTTTGATGCCGGTTTTGCTAACCTGTAGCCGCCATTGGCACCTCTTCTGGTCTTAATATAGTGGTTTTGCCTTAGAATCGAGAACAGAAGCTCCATGTACTTTTTGGGAACATTGCACTTCGAGCAAATCTCTTCCATCTTTACAAAACTTTTATTTTTGTTACGAGCGATGTATAACAACGCCAGAATTGAATATTCACTTTTTGTTGTTAGCTTCATAATAAAGTTCCTTCTTAAGTAAGTCTATAGACATTATATACAAGGATTCTTCCATTTCAATGCTAAATCTATTTTTTAATTTTTCACGTAAAATGAACTTATTTTTCGGCGGTCTGCACCTTTATAGGTCCATTTTCCGAGCTTTCTGCTTAAAGACAAGGAATGAACTGTAGCCTTAATTAAAATACGCGGTGTACTACACCTTAAACACCGAGCATGACCAGAAGTTATTGGAATGGTGGGATTGGAAGGGTAAGAATTAAGACCTACAGGTGAGTTCTTACCTACACACTTACTTTCTCATCCTTGGTATATCCGGCTCGATATGAACGGTGATATTTATGGGCCGGGTTATCTGTTCTTCAAGGGCATTTTCAAGATTCTCAGCTATCTCATGTGCGGCTGAGATATTCAAATCAGGTTCAACAAGAATATGCAGGTCGAGAAATACTTCTCTGCCGACGGTTCGAGTCCGCAGCTTGTGCCACTGATGTATTGACGTGTTGGCGTTGATAATTTCTTTTATTTGTTCAACAGTTTCTTTGTCAACAGCGCTTTCCGTCAGTTCATTTACACAGCTGCTGATTATATCAACAGCAACAAGTATTATCATCATTCCGACGCCAATAGCGGCGATATGGTCGCCATAATCAAATCCTGCCTTAAGCGATATAAAACCTGCGAGTACAACAATTGAGCTTAATGCATCACTGCGATGGTGCCAAGCATTAGCGTAAAGAACAGAGCTGTGAGTGCTGACAGCGACACGTTTAGTAATGCGATAGAGCAACTCTTTGGCGACAATGGAAAATATTGCGACTAAAAAAACAGCTATATTTGGCTTAGCTGCGATGTTGTCTCTTGCAATGGCAATGGCTGTATAGTAAATCATTCCAACACCAACGAAGAGCAATACCAGGGCTATGAATCCCGCAGCAAAAGTTTCAACCCGACCGTGTCCGTATGGATGCCCTTCATCCGGTTGCTTCGAACCGAGGTGAATGCCCAGTAATACAGCAAGGTCGGTTGTCATATCGGAGAGCGAATGGACACCGTCGGCGATGAGGGCAATAGAGCCAGCAAGTAACCCGAAAACAAACTTCAAGGCAGAAAGAGCAATATTAACTATAATCCCCAGAATGGTTACATATTTTATTTGTTTATTTGACTTCTCGATCTTGTGATCGCGCATTTTTTAGCCAAGCACTTTCCTGCGTATATCCAATACTATATCGATGTATTTTTGGGCGGTTTTCTGGTCCTTTGCTTCGACTATGATACGCATCACCGGCTCAGTATTACTGCTCCGCAGGTGAAGCCAGCCATCGTCAAAATCGAATCGACAACCGTCACTGGTATTTAACCTTGCATTGGAAAAGACTTCTTTTGCTGATGATATTATCTTCCGGGCTTCGTCTTGGCCCGCAGTGAACTTGTCTTTTCGCATATAGTATCGTGGAATTTCGCTGATTAATTGGTTGACGGTTTTATTTGTTTCAGTCATAAGCTGCAGAACTAAGGCAATACCAACAAGACTGTCGCGTATCGGCCCAACTCGCAAGTCAATCACACCCACATTGCCTTCACCGCCGATAAAACACTTGTTTTTAAACATTGCATCTGC
>CAZUTR010000022.1:0-3521 GCA_964623545.1 uncultured Pirellulales bacterium
CCGAGCTTAAAAAACTGCTGCCCAGGAAAAACGCCAGGGTGAAGACCAAATACGGACAGGGCAAAGTTGTGGATGTGCAGATACTTACTCAGCTTGTTGTTGTAGAACATGATGAGGGCTTGAGAGTAGTTTTCCCCCGCGAGGAGATTGAAGTAATCCCCTCGCAGCCAATTGCAAAGAAAGAAACAGAGCAGGAAACAAATAATAAAGAAGAAAACGAAAGTCAGGATGCCGAGGAAGAAAAAGAAGATAAGCAGAATTAGACTTTATTATGCCTCGTAAAATCGTAGTAACATCAGCGCTGCCGTATGCCAACGGCCCGATACACCTTGGCCATCTCGTCGAGTATATTCAGACTGATATCTGGGTGCGATTTCAGAAGATGTGCGGTAGCAAATGTCTATACTTTTGTGCCGATGACACTCACGGAACACCGATTATGCTAAGCGCACGAAACGAGGCAATATCACCCGAACAGCTTATCGAAAGAGTGCACAAAGAACATATAGCTGACTTCGAAGCCTTTTTAATTGAATTTGACAATTATTATTCAACTCACTCACCTGAGAATAAAATCTTAAGCGAACTCATCTTCAATCGCCTAAACGAAGCCGGCTCAATCGTAAAAAGAAATGTCGAACAGGTCTATTGCGAGAACTGCGGGATGCCTTTGCCCGACAGATACGTTCGAGGCGTCTGCCCCAGATGCAAAGCAGAAGACCAGTACGGCGACTCCTGTGAGGTCTGCAGCGCAACGTACCGGACCACCGATTTGATAAATCCATATTGCGCAACATGCCGGGCGAAACCGACTTTTCAAACGTCCGAGCATTACTTTTTCAAACTTGCCGATTATGAGAAGAAGTTAAAGGAACTTATCGCTTCAGGATATACTCAAAAATCGGTGGCGAACAAACTCGATGAGTGGTTCAACATTGGGCTCAAGGACTGGGACATATCCCGCGATGGGCCGTATTTTGGCTTCAAAATCCCCGGTGAGGAAAACAAGTACTTTTACGTCTGGCTCGATGCGCCCATAGGCTATATGGCCTCTATCAAAAACTACTGCGATAAGAATGGTCTCGATTTTGACACACTTTGGCCCGGGCTTGAAAAACCGGCAGGTTCGGGTGGCGAATACGAACTATACCACTTCATCGGCAAGGATATTATGTATTTCCACGCGCTTTTCTGGCCCGCAATGCTGACCGGAGCCGGTTTCAAAACCGCCGACAAGCTCTTTGTCCATGGTTTTTTGACTGTTAATGGACAGAAAATGAGCAAATCTCGTGGAACTTTCATTAAGGCCAGCACATACTTGAATCATCTCGCCCCAGAATACCTGCGCTACTACTATGCGAGTAAATTAACTGGAGGCATTGATGATATAGATTTGAAATTCGATGATTTTATCAACAAAATCAATTCCGACCTTGTTGGTAAGCTTGCAAATCTCGCTTCGCGCTCAGGCCCGATGCTGACCGGCAAACTCGACGCCCAACTCGGTGAGTTGGACGAAGATGGCAGGCGGTTAATTGCCAAGCTCGCTGCCATAAAAGAGAATGTCACCCGAGATTATGGGCAGCTTAATTATGCCGCCGCCGTCAGAACAATCAGTACTTTGGCTGATGAAGCAAACCGCTATGTCGAGCAGAATCAACCCTGGGTGACAATCAAAACAGACGCTGAAAAGACAAGAACGATACTCACGGCGATAATAAATGCCGTGCGCATTCTTACAATTTATCTCAAGCCCATACTGCCCAGATACGCTAAAAGGGTGGAGAATTTTCTCAACGTTGACAAACTCTCATTCGCAGATGTTGAGAACCTGTTGGAGAATCACAAGATAAATGTTTTTGAAAGACTGGTTGAAAGAATTGAAACAGAACAGGTAGATGCAATTATGGAAGAAAGCAAAGAAACTCAGACTGCCGGGCAAGCTGCTCCCACCGAGCCGTTCGCTGAAGAATGTACGATTGATGATTTCGCAAAGATTGACCTTAGAATCGCAAAGGTCACAAAGGCCGAGTCCGTCGAGGGCGCAGACAAGCTGCTGCGTCTTGTCCTTGACGTCGGAGGCATAGAAAGGACTGTCCTGGCTGCCATAGCAAAGGCCTACAAACCCGATGAGCTTATCGGTAAGACCGTGGTCTATTTTGCCAACTTAAAGCCCAGACAGATGCGGTTCGGCTTGTCGGAAGGAATGATTCTCGCGGCCGGCACAGGCGGAAAAGATATTTATATGCTCACGGCCGACTCCGGCGCAAAACCCGGACAAAGAGTAACCTAATTTAGTTGGTAGTTCATAGTTCATAGACTATAGCAAGTCACTACATTGAACCGGGTAGACCAAAATCTATTACTCTTTTCGAATGTTTTGTTGCTCTTTTTTTTTATTGCGTCGGTGCATAGACAATACCTGGCTCCTTCGGCGCGAGAGCGCACTCACTCAAATTCTATTAATTTACTCGAACTGTGTTTAACTTCGTATCAAGACTGATTACTCGGACGGCCAGAGTTGTTCCTCAAGCCAGTTTTCTGCAAGTACTGCATAGTCCCTGAAATCAATTATAGTAGGATCAGAGTAGTATAGGTCGGTCTGGATACCATAGCTTTCGAGCCACTCGTCTGCCATTACACTAAGGTCCCTGAAATCGACCACGCAATCTTGTACGCCTTCTTCACCGCTAAAATCACCGACAGGACCATAAGCAGGTACGCATCTTTGCTCGAACACTCTGATGTCATCGAATATGACCGTACCTTCTCCGCCTTCAGGATCATTGTATCGATTACCTCGCAGGCCAAATCCAATACGAACAGACCTGATATGATTCAGGTCCAGGTCTGGATTTTCATCAGTAAAATCACTAAGCTCAATAGCCCACTGTTGCCAGGTTGTATTCTTGGCTGCATTGGGGTCGGGATTATCCACATAAGCATAGTTGCCGCTTGTGTCCTTTAGGCCGACATACATCCTGTCATAGACAGGGTCACAATCATTACCTGGTTGGCCCTTGTAGTTAAACTCGATTGCCCTAAAGTCTGCGTTTATTTTATCATCCGGGGTTAAATCTAAACCATTGCCGATATAATATCGTAAAATCTCCGAGTAGTGGTCTTCAGTTGCGAATTCTTCAGGGGGAAAGTCAGCGTTATTGACATCGTCATTGTCATAGTAGTAACTCATACTGTAACCTAACTGACCATAATATGTACGGATGATTCTCGAACCGGGTAACTTACCCATGGAGCATTCAAGGATGAGTGGGTTGTAATCTTCCATAGCACTACCACAGTCGCCCTGAGGATTTTTCCACACGTGACCGTCCAGCCACCAGAACCGCATGTCATTGTTCAGGTCGGTTCGCAGGTCATTTCCATCATAGTAAGGACACTCATCATGACCTTCGGGATCGCTGATGGTGTAATACTCAAAGTCATCTATTGTAATATAATCAGGTATCGTAAAGCTCCAGATATATCCCGGCCAGTTCTTGTCGGGATGGGCAAGATTG
>CAZUTR010000022.1:3531-16884 GCA_964623545.1 uncultured Pirellulales bacterium
CCAAGTCAAGATTGCTCAGGTCATATTCAGTTTCAATCTGATTGCCCCTGAAAATCCCCGTCGGGTCATCATCATTTGCGCCGGCTACATCATTATAATTGGTGCCGAAGTAGACATCATGGCTTGCTGCATAAGGCCCTGGTGTCCAGATGAGCTTTATCGCATGAACGTAGATTCCTTCGGCTTCATCAGCAGGATATGGAGCTTTGGCCTTTCCGCTGATGGTGGTAAACTGCCACACATCACCTTTGAAGAAGAGACTACAGGGCTCGTTGACCTCATCAATTCGCCAGTAGAAAGCTGTATCTAATCGAAGTGTTTCCGGGATAGAGTAGCTATTAACCTCGGGAACCTGGCGTCCACGGTAGATATAATTGGGGTCAGGGTCATCTGCTTCCATATTAGTTACTTCCTCCACATTAGTGCCGAAGTACATATCGTGCTCTGCTCCGGGGAATCCCGGTCTCCACGAAAGCTCTACCTGGCGCTCGACTCCTACTGCATCATCAGGTGGATAGGGATTTTTGGCTCTACACTGAGTCTCAAATGACCAAACATCTCCTCTCCACAAATACGGCGCACAAGCATCATTGACCTCATCAATTCGCCAGAAATAAGTTTGGCCAATATCGAGGGTTTCCGGAATAGCATAGGTCTCATCACCAATACTTTGGCGCGCACGATAGATCTCAGCATCCCCCATCGGGTCACTGTTATTCGCCTCGTTCACCTCAGCATAACTTGTACCAAAATAGATATCGTGGTACTGCGCATGATCTCCTGGAGACCACTGAAGCACAATATTCGGCGGTATATCTGATTGTCTATACCAGGGAATCAGATTGTATGCACACACCGGTGTGAGACTTCCCTCACCATAATAGAACTCTTGAGGAGGTGGATCCTCATCTATCTGATCATCACCATCATCGTCATAGCCTATTTTGTCTTTCCCGGTTACGCCACAAAAAGAGCAACCATCTTCATCAATTTCGCCATCGCCATCGCTGTCTCCTAACTGATTCGTCCTGAGATTAGGATCGACGTGGTTCGTGATAACATCCTTCGTAATTGCGATACCGCTCTGCTTCAAGTCATTTTCGATGCCCTTTGTAAGCACTTCTAAAAAGTAGAGATTCTTGCCCCAGAAAACCGGGTCAGTGACGGCATCATTGCAGTCTGCAGACCCGACTACGCTGAGATGGTTGGGATCGAGGCGGTGCCCTTTGTCATTTCTCACACCTTCTTCTCTCAGTTCTTCGGCGCCCTGAGCAGAACAACAGGAATGCAGAATCACAGAAATTGTGACACTTTTCGGGAACCCGCTTAACCATTTTGCTAAATGTTTCGCGGTACAATGCACATTATAGCCATCTGTATCTTGAAGCATAAAATCATAAAAGCCATACCCATCGCCCCCATGGCCAACAAAAACAAACTGAAACTCATCCCCATCCTTCAGAGTAAGGTTCGGGTCACCACCAGGTTTGAATCTATTAATGGCTTTTTGGACATTATCTGGCGAACCAAGGTTAGCGCCGAGTTTCGTCATCATGCGCATCTCCCACTTGCTAATGCCTTGATTGGGAGCATCATGAAGCCTTTGAGTATACGCAAGAATGTTTTTTTCAAAAATCTTTGGGGGGTCTTCCGCCAGATATCCTCCTTCGACAAACACCCCTCCATACGTCTTCTTATTACCGCCAGCCAGCGTGGCCTCACCTATAGCAGGGGTAGTTAAAGCAAACAGAATCAGACACAATGCAATGGAAGTTGTTATCAAATTTTTCATTTTCATTTTTTGCCCCTTTCAATAACTGGTGAGAACCTTGCACAAAACAGATAAATCTATAGTCAACTCCGACGATTTAGCCAGATGTCTGTGCCTGCATCTTTAGGAAAAATAACGGCTTGTGGTCATTCGTTCGCTGAATTTTCCTCTGTTTATCTTCTTTTGCAATAAAACCTCGCTTCTTCCAAGATAAAAAACTCGATAAGAACAGAAGAAATTCCCTCAACAGTTCCTTGATAAAGCAATATAAATTGTTTTTATGGGACTGTCGAGAAAATTATATGTTCCTACATAAGTATTTCTTTAAATTTAGAATGTTGTGAGTCTGGTATGTGACGGCAAAGATAAAGGGCTTTTGCCCTATACTCAATTCAATCCCATGCTTCCATATCCCTCAATTTCATAATCAGCCAGCTTGCCGTATCAATATAAGTGCGTCTGACTTACAAAATATCTTCAGAAATCTCTAAACAATTGAAATGTGGTAGCTTATCCAGCGAAAAATTATGGCTGATTATTTAATTTTATCCTTGACAAATGGGATGTTACACGGTTAAATTGGGCCATGAAGGAAAGCTAGGAAGGCATTCCTATAAAAGGATTTGTATAAAGAAAAGGATTGGATAAAATGAAGGATTTATTTACGACCGGTGAAGCCGCCGAGGTTTGCAAGGTCAGCCAGCAAACTATTATCAGATGCTTCGATGCCGGTCGACTGGAGGGTTTTCGGGTTCCGGGCTCCAAATTCCGCAGAATTCCACGCCAAAGTCTCATCAAGTTTATGAAGCAGCACAAAATCCCCATTGAGACAATCGAGTCGGGCAAAATGAAAATCCTTATCGTCGACGACGATGCGGAAATAGTTGAGCTGTTAGTTGATGTTCTTACCCGTGACGGCAGATTCGAGGTCAAGACTGCAGCCAGCGGCTATGAAGCAGGCATGGCGACACAGCAGTTTCGGCCCGATTTGATATTGCTCGACTATATGCTGCCGGATATCAATGGCAACGTCGTTTGTCACACGATAAGGAAAAATCCCGAGTTCGAGAACATCAGGATTATTATCATAAGCGGGGTGATAAAACAGGACGAAATCGACCAGCTTTTAAAATCCGGCGCGGAAGATTTTATCAGAAAACCGTTTAATATTACGGAACTCACTGATAAAATCACCTCTGTTCTGCAGATGAAATAGAGCCCAAAGTGCAATCATTTGAGCGATTTGAACGTAAAGTCAAATACGGCAACGAGACGCACTTGAAGCGGTACGTTGCATATCACCGGCAACGAGGAGAACAAAAAACAATATGCCAAGCAAAGCCATGGAAACACGGGTTGCTCAACAGGTGGAGCTTGCAATTGCTCGTCTTGACTCGCTGTCGATTATGCCCAGTGTTGCTGCGAAATTTCTTTCCCAGTTGAATCAGCTTGAGCTGACACCCGTAACACTGAGTGACTTTATTGAATCGGACCCGGCTCTTACAGCTAAGATATTCGCACTTTTCCACGACCAGGGCCTCAATTTCGGTGACGAAAGGCCGTCTATCAGCAGGGCACTCGAAAAATTGTCCTTACGCCTGATTCGTGATACTTTTCTTTCAATGAATGTCTATCAGGTAGCAAGCAAGGACGCCCATAAGCTTCATACGAGGAGACAGCTCATACGTCACAGTCTTGCCGTTGCCTGCTGTGCCAAAGATATCGCTGAGATTGCATTAGGAACTGATAACCAACCGGCTTTTATGGCGGGCCTTTTACATGATATTGGTAAACTTGCGCTGGATGAAGCGATGCCGAAGAGTTTCGCCCGGCTCATCGAAGAAGCAAAATCAGAAAACACCGGCTTATGCGCGATTGAGCAAAAGCGCCTCGGAGCGGACCATACAATATTCGGTAAACGACTTGCGCAGAAGTGGCATCTGCCGGATGAGATTGCCCTTGCCATCTGGTTACACCATAGTGACACCGCCCTTGTCACTCAAAACATACCCGAAGCAAAAATCGCCCAAATTGTGCAGTTAGCAGACATGCTGGCCAGGCAGCTCGGCATCGGCCATTCAGGCAGTTACGATTTGCCTGAAGCAGCAAAAACTGCCGCTTTGCTTGGCCTTGTGCCTGAGCAGTTGGAACAAATCGGAGATAAATTATGGGAGCGGGTTGAAGAAAAATGCCGACTTGTGGACTTGGACTCGCCGCAACCGGTGACGGCTTACTTCGATACTATTCGCGGCACCGCTTGTCAATTGGCCCAGAACAACGCGAAGTTAACCGATGAAAATCGCCGGTTGCAGACTGATGCGAGGCATTTTGATTTTACGAAAGAGCTTCTTTCAAGCATAAACTCAAACGCAACGCCGATAACAGTGGCAGAGAACCTTGCGATTTTTGTCCAGAAGTTTTATCAGACGGGTCCGGTTTGTGTGTATTTTGTCCCGCCGACCTACCCACAGACGCTACAGGCGGTTGTTGTAGAGAGCCCGTCGAAAATAGAAACCATTATATTAAACGCCCCCGACGAAGCGCAAAGTGCGCCGCCAAAGGTCACAAACTTTACAATCTTTAATGCCACAGATTACGCAGATTGGCTGCTTGAGCAATTAGATGTAGAATTTGACGTGAGCCGGGCCAAATTGGCGATCCTGTTTTGCGGCGGGCAAACAGTTGGAGGAATTATCTTCGAGCTTCGCTACCCGGTTGATAAGGAAGCGCTTACTGAAAGATTCAGGACAGTTGCATCTATTGGCGGAGTTGTGTTAATGATGGCTTTGTCCTGGCAAAAGCAGCAGCGATTTGCAGAGCAGTTTGTCCAACTTGTTTCTAAAGTGAGACAGACTGGGCTGGAGCAGGTTTCATCCGATTCGCTGGACCTGCTGGCTGAGATGGCTGCTGGAGCAGCGCACGAATTGAACAATCCGCTGTCTGTCATATCGGGACGGGCGCAACTGCTTGCTAAAAGTGAGGACGACCCGGAGAAAAAACAAGTCCTAAAACAGATTCAGCAAAATGCCGGTGAAATATCCACAATTATTGATGAGTTAATGGCTTTCGCCAGACTGCCGGAGCCCAGAGCGACACAAACAGAGCTTAAACAAGTACTCGATGAGGCTATATATCTTGCAGCTCAAAAGACAAATATCGAGCCGCCGGATGTTCAGCTTGATATCGCCGATGATGTCACGGAAGTTTTCGCAGACTCAGCACAGATAGTATCGGCAATCGCGAATGTCATTGCCAATTCTATCGAATCTTACACAGAGAAAATCGGGTCAATAAAAATTGCGGCTACTACTGTTGAAGATGGTGTTTTTGTTAAACTTGAGATAATTGATGAGGGCTGTGGGATGGATAGCCAGACTCTGCGAAGGGCAACAGGACCTTTCTTCTCGGCGAAACCGGCGGGCAGAAAACGTGGGATGGGACTTGCATACACGGCACGAATTGTCGAATTAAATAAAGGCCGACTGAACGTCACAAGTCAGCCAGGCAGCGGAACCACAGTGACAATTCATTTTCCAGCCAAAAAATAAGCATACAGGGACATAAGAGCATAAGCACTCAGGGAAACAATATAAAAGATTAATTTTACCTATTTTTCCTCTTGATTTTCAGCTATCAGGGTTGTATAATATTATTGTTTGCTGGGGGGAATCGAAACTGAAAGAGCAGTTCAAGTGTGTGTGTGCACACAGTTGAATTTGAGGAAACAGTGAGAGATGAAGACAAGCAGTTTGAGAGACGCCGACAGGTTAACGGGAGCAAATAAGACAAATCATTACTTTGCTGCTCGGCTTGGGTGATGCGATTTTAAAGAAACGCTGATAATTGGTTAGGAGGAGAGTAAGATGGGACTATGGAAGATTACAGACAAAGGTCCAATTAAAGTGTCGGAAACAAAATTCAAACAGGAAAAGCTTCTTGAAGAACACTTAGAAAATTGGATTTCTTCTGATTCCTCTATTCTTGGGGAACCAGTTCTTATAATAGGAAGGCAGGTCCAGATACCAGATATGCGAGAATGCCCCGACCTGCTTGGCCTCGACCCTCAAGGAAATACCGTTATTATTGAGTTGAAAAGAGGAAAGCTGAAAGACCCCGTTGATATGCAGGCGATGCGATACGCAAGTTATATTTCAAAGTGGACGTTTACCGATTTCGAAAATGCGGCACGGAACTATTTTGGGAAAACCGGTGACCATGAATTTAATTTTAATGCTATGTACGAGTCATTCTGCGAAGATGCCGGAGTTGATGAAATACCCGACATTAATAAGGACCAAAGAATCATAATTGTTGGCAGTGCGGTCCGTGACAAACTGGGCAGCGTAGCATTATGGCTTTATGAGCACAGCGTCGATATTAAAGTGATTGAAGTAAAAGCTTATAAAGACAATAACGGGATTTTCATTGAGCCAAATACTGTTGTACCCCTTAAGGTGAACAAGTTTTCGGAAGCAGGCAGAGTGAAGGTGGAAAGAATGCCCTGGTTAACCAACGGCAAATCATGGCATCTTGAAAAAAGATGCAGTACGAGGACAAAGGAAATACTTCTTCGGTTGGATAAAATTATCCAGGACAACTTTGATGTAGACGGGCCACGGTGGAATCCGAAATTATTCGTGGCCTACCGTGTCAATAACTACAATTGGCTTGTGATATTTACAAGGCCTAAACTGCTGGAGCTTGACTTTCTGGTCAAGGCAAAAAGTTTTAACAGTGATGAAATATCAAGAAAACTGCATGTAGTGAAGTTTGACAGAGAAGTATCACTGTCAGAAAAGTTAGCATTGCCAAGTTCTATTTATATAAAGAATCGCAATGAGCAGACTGACCGAATATCGCTGCGTATCAAAGAGGATTTCGATATAGAATCCGACGAATTTTTGGTTTTTCTGAAAGATACTTACAAGGCTTTTCCCAAGTGATGCTCTTTTCTACTTGTCTTAGAAGGCCGTGACAGGTAGTAAAACAGAGCCTCGCTCAGTCAACTCTTATTATTTTTTTCTGCTATCAATCCAAATCGCAGACCATATTTCGGTTCACATATCATAATGCCAAGAAAACAGCGATAAATATCTCGAAAAAAACAAGTGGAATTCGGCATGCGCCTCAGCTATTATAATTATTAAAAAAGCCATGTTTTTCAGCATCGCAGTAGTTCTCTGAAATTTTTTGGATAAGGTGGTTTTATGGCGGAAGACTCAGAAAAGACAAAAACATTTTCCAAACGGCGGTCACTAATATTCCCCTGTGCGACGGTATTCATATCCAGTTTTTGTATTATGGTGCTGGAGCTTGTAGCCGGCAGACTTATTGCTCGTTTTCTTGGTGCATCACTTTACACCTGGACATCGGTTATCGGGGTGGTACTTGCAGGAATAACCATAGGTAATTACCTCGGCGGCCGAATCGCCGACCGTTTTATTGCCAGAAAGGCACTGGCGGTGCTTTTCACACTCGCTTCGGCGACCTGTGTTAGTACGGTGGTTTTGAATAACCGTGTGGCATTGTGGTTATGGCTATGGCAGTTCAATTGGCCTTTGCGCGTATTTTCACATGTTTCCATTGTGTTCTTGCTTCCTTCAATCCTGCTCGGAACAATAAGTCCGGTCGTGGCCAAGATGGCTCTCGACAAGGGACTGGCAGCGGGTAGAACCGTTGGTGACATTTACGCTTGGGGAGCCGCGGGAAGCATAGTGGGGACATTCGCCGCCGGTTATTATCTGATTGCAATGATGGGAAGCATCACAATCATCTGGAGCATCTCCGGCGTTCTGCTGATAATGGGCATATTTTACTGGAGCAGGTTTAAAACAGCCTACCTTGTGGTTGTGTTGGTGGCGGCAGCTTTTGTAACAAGTATTGGCCCATGGAGTTGGGCTCAAAATTGCGGCGCCGCCATTGGCCTCAGGGAAAAAAGCGACTCAGCGATATTATACGAAACTGAAAGCCAATACAGTTATATACAGGTGAGGCGCATCTCTAAAGTGCCGGAGAAACGACATTTTATTCAGGACAAACTCGTACACAGTTCCGTCAATCTGGATGATGTAATAGACCTTCAATACAATTATGAGCAGGTCTACGCAGCCGTAACACATCGTTTTGGTCGCGGTAAAGACAAACTTTCTTTTTTGACACTGGGTGGAGGCGGCTATGTATTCCCCAGCTATATCGAAAAAACCTGGCCCGGCAGCCGAAATGATGTTGTTGAAATTGATCCTGCTGTCACTGAAGCGGCGCTGAACATATTCTGGCCGCGAAAAGATACCTCAATTAGAACCATTACAATGGATGCACGCAATTATGTTGATGAATTGCTCATGGATTCGGATGCAGTGAAAATAACTTATGACTTCGTCTATGAAGATGCGCTTAATAATTATTCGGTCCCGTATCAGCTGACCACGCTTGAATTCAACGAAAGAATCTCCCAAATTATGTCGGATGACGGCATATATATGGTCGAGCTTATTGATAATTTTGACACAGGCCTTTTTGTTGGCGCATTTATCAACACGCTCGAGGAGACCTTCGAATATGTCTATGCTATTTCAAATCAAGATGTCGTATCCGCCAGTGAGAGAAAAACATTTGTTGTTATAGCTTCACACCATTCACTTGACTTGGAGGATATCGGAGCCGAATACAAAGGGATTCCCGCCGACGTTTTGAGCGAAGAAGAAATGCGTGAACTACGCAAAAAATCAAAAGGCATAGTCTTAACGGACGACTACGCCCCGGTTGAGAATCTGATGGCGCCTACGGTTCGCAAAGAGGCGGCCGAAGCACTTGCAAGAAGAAAAGAACTGCTTGCCATAAGAGATAATAGAGAACAGGCGGTGAAAATAGTTGCTGAAATCGAGAGTTTACTGAGGAAGAGTAAAACTGACCAGGCCATTGACAGACTTAAAAAGGTCGATAGTAAACTCTCGGCTCATTGTGTTAGAATGCTTGCTTCCAATCTGGCAAAGCAGGTCGAGACGACAGACGGAAAATATAAAGTAAATCCGGCACTTGCCGATATCTATTACTATCTGGCTATGGTATTGTCTCAATTAGGCCAGAAGTCCGAAGCACAAGCACAGTTGCGTTTTGCTGAACAGGCCTATCGCGAAAAATTAACTAACGAGCCAGACTCGCACGACATGCATAGTCACCTCGCAGGTATAATGTTTCTGCTGGACGGTGACCCTGCTCAAATAGTATATCACTTCCAGCGGGCGGCGGAGTTAAAGCCTGATTCTCTACAAAACCAGGTCAATTTTATAATGGCACTTGAAACTCAGGGACAGCTCGATGCCGCCATTGCTGCTGCACAGAAGGCTATCACAATAATGCAGAACAACGGCCGGGATAATGACGCCACACAGCTCCGGCAATATCTGCAAAAACTGAAAAATAAAAAGGCCCGGTTAATGAAGAAATAAATATAAAGGTGCGAGTGAAAAAAAAGACAAATCGTCGTCCTACTGTTCGGACTGAATACGGTGATGATGAAAAAGCGTATTTTGTATTGCATAAAAAATTAGCTGTGCGAGACTCCTTATGGTAACGGTTTGACCATGATGTTTTTGAAATAGACCTTGCTCTTTGGGTCATGGCACTGTAATGCAAAGGTCCCGCTGGACAGTTTTCTTATAGTATCGGTCGGCTCGGTATAATCCACCACTGTCACATCATTTACCTTGATGATTATACGCTTGTCCTTAACGATAATATGTTCAGTAAACCACTTGTTATCTTCAACGGAAGTTTCGAGTATATCTTTCAATCCATACAGACTTCCGGTTTTCCTCGGGTCTTTATTATAAGTGTTGTTGACCTGTGCTTCGAGGCCTTTGCGAGGCCAATCCGTCGGCTGATACTGGGTGTGAAAATAAAGGCCTGAGTTGGCTCCGGGCATCGTCATAACATCCGCCTTGAACTCGAAATTTTTGAAGTTAGCATTCTGTACTGAACCAACATAAAAAAGGTGGCTACGTCCGCCGTCAGCCACTATCATCCCGTCCTGCACCGTAAAAGAGCCCGTGTTTTCACTGGCTTTCCAGCCCTTGAGACTCTTTCCGTCAAAAAGTCTTTGCCATCCTTGCTCTTTCGATGTACCAGTACCACCTTTGTTAGACTGACATCCGCCAATGACAAGACATAATGCAACAACACTTAAAATTAAGCTTTTCATTAGTTGTTCTCCTTTAATAAAATAGCTAAAATTGCCAAGATAAGTCCATATTGTTTATTTGACTATAATGATAACGTGTATTTATGAGCTTTTCAACTTTTTATTATCAAGAATGGCACTCAGTGGATAGATTCAAACGGCATGAGTTGATTATTTTGTGGTTTTCAGTTGAAACGCAGGTAATTTGATTGTACAATCATAACAGAGATATGAAATTACAGAATTATAAAATACAGGAGACTGTCGATGTCATTTGCATTTAATTTATGTGAAGTATTTGGCATGGCCGAGGAGATTGAACGAAACGCAGCTTTGTTTTATCGTAATGCTGCCGAGAAATATACGTCGCCGAAAGCACACCAAACATTACTGGAGTTAGCCGACTGGGCACAGCGGCACGAGAAAAGTTTTGCCGAGATAAAAAATTCTCTTTCAGAGAAGGAATGTCCGCCGACGGCAATTGACCCACATGGTGAGGAGGCCTTGTATCTGCGAGCAATGGTAGATGGTCGTGTCTATGACCCGAAAACAGACCCTTGTGACCATAATCTTTGTGGTATGGAGAGCCGGAAGGAGGTTTTGGAAACAGCTATCGAGTTGGAGAAGGAGACCCTGGCCTTCTATCTTGGCTTAAAGGAATATGTGCCAACCAACATTGGAAAGGACAAGGTCGAGGTCATTATCAAAGAAAAAATGCACCATATTGGTTTGTTGAACCAAAAACTCGCAGATTTGAAATAGCTCAGCAAATTTCAACTTTACTTTCGATGTTGTTGTATATTTGCTGTTTATCTTGAGAACATGTGCAGGAATATGAAAAAACGCATTATTTATGGGCAAATAATTATAAAACATGCATAGCAGATTCTCTGCGGAAGTTCGTAAGATGAGGCTCAGGATAAACATACATTAAAACATGGCGATGCTTCAGTACAAAACTTAAGCTAAATGAGTGCCAAAACCAGGAAAAACATTTTTAGGTGTTTACATTTATTGAGCTTTGTTGTATAGTGTAAAATGTTGCAAGTGCAAACAAGGCGGTTACGCCCATATAAGAATGGATTAAATGGCACTTGGCAACGGGGAGGCGGGGTGACGTTAAGCATGAGAGTCGCTTGCGTCTCCCTTTTTTTTATTCCCATCGCGTCCTGCTTTTGTTTAGAATGCATATCCGGTTACAAAGAACACAAATTTTCTCTCGGCAGAAAACCATAAGATTATTGAAAGGAGATTGATTATGAAATTTCTAACGGGGTTTATTTCAGGTGCAGCTGTCGTGTTGATTCTGGGGGCGGTAAGTGCTATGGAATCCTATAGCATAGTCCTATCAGGTGCCTTTGAAAACGTGGGTACTTATCAATCCACTTTTTCCGGCGTATCCGCCGAGGGTGACTGTTACCTGGCCATAACCAATACGATAACCGGTAAAAGTGAGGTTTTAGGAATCACACCACAGATTCGAGCTAAATTGACGGATAAACCATTCCAGCTCGGTAGGGAAGGCAGTTTAATTGTAGAGCTTACAATGAGATAAGATCGGAGTCTGGGGAGTATAATTAATCGCTGAATACGCCTGTAAATACACCGGAATAAATAAGTCCGAAAACATAAGCAAATCATTACATCCGCAATTAAACGATGTATGCGCCCTGGGGTGTCAGACTATCACCAAACTGATAATCTGCTATTTATAGGGCTGCGGTGCGGACGCTTTGAAATGCTCTTTCGGCCTTAAAGGCCCGCTTTTATCAAGCCGAACTAAGAAAGTCGGTAACTGCAAAGAAAACTACTGGTGTTGAGGTCTTATGAACAAAAAACAAAGATATGAAAGACTGCGCCGTTTTACTAAGCAGCTCAATAAAGAACGCAAAAGGCAGGCAAAACAAATAGATATACTCTGTAATGACATCATGTCAGCACAGAGGGAATTCGTCGATAGATTGGGCACCATTTGTTTCGCGGCTAATTTCTACAGGTCAATCGTGGGAATATCCGATTCGAGCAGTCTTTTTTACGTTGCCGGCAAACTCATCAAGGAACAGCTACCAGAGGCATCTATCGCCATCTTTTTACGTCTGGATGAAAACTTCGAACTGCACCTGTTCGAAGACGAAAAACCAACGACGCTGGCGAAGCAGCATCTCGAGGACTATTTCAACACCGAGCTTGTGGACAGTATCTGCAAGTCGAACAAATTATGTGCTCTGGAAAATCTGTTGGAAATGGGCCTGCAGGTCAAACCAAACCTGCTCAATAAGCTCTCAGCAATCACTATTCCGCTGGCTCAGCAGGGCTGGGCACTGGGTTTTATATTGATTTACCAATGGTCTGGGAACCAATTGGTCCCGGAGCAGTTTAACAACATTTGTTCTGTAACCGACGGCCTGTCCCGTGCAATTGCCCGCTGCTGTGTACCTTCGCACTCAAACGATTAAGAGTTTTCCATTAGGAGTGAATATAGCCCTAAAGCAGCTAATTGATTATGTTAAAATGGTGAAAAAGAGATGAAAATCGCCCTTGACAAATCCAGAGCAATCAAGTAAACTAATGATAGTTGATGTTGCAAAGGCAATAATTGGAAATTTGGTATTATTGTTATTATTTTGAGGGTAAAAAAATGAAGGTAAAAGACAAAAAGACAGGTTTTACAATTATCGAAATTCTTACGGTTATGAGCATCATCGTGATTCTCATCAGCCTGCTCGTACCGGCCCTAAGCCAGGTTAGGCGGTATGCCAGAGTAGTTACGCAAAAAGGACAGTTCGATACTATTACCAAAGGGCTCGAAATGTTTCGAAACGCCCATGACGATGAATACCCGGACTCAGGTCCGTTTCGGGACCCCAATGGGGACTATTATTGCGGAGCGATGAGACTTTGCGAGGCAATGATGGGCCAGGATGGTATGGGATTTCATCCTGATTCCAGGTTTCTCGCTGAAGGTGGCACAGATGCCGCCGGTAATCCTTTATATCCTTTTGATTTGTGTGTTGAAACAACATCGTTGGAGATTGCCGCTGACTCCCAGTTAGTCTCTAACATTAGAATGAGAGAAAAATATATAGATACTGACAAGATTAAGGCGTACAAATTACAGGATGTGTTCGCTTGGCCAATAACAGGATTTGATGAGAAGTATCCCAATGCAGTTATTTCCGATGTATTTCTGCGTGCGCCATTAGAAAACACATGCACGGGCAGGGCCTCTGAAAAAGTCGGGATGCCTGTGCTGTATTATAAAGCGGATTTATCTAAACTCCACCACACCGCCAAAGACGCTACTTTTGCAGACTGGCCGCTCAATAATATTTATAACATCGATGATAACCTTGAGTTGACTTCACTTGGTGTGCCGTGGGAAAGTGCGAGAGATGCAGTTCTG
>CAZUTR010000023.1:0-16406 GCA_964623545.1 uncultured Pirellulales bacterium
CTTGCCCGTGGCGTCAATCGGCATCGGGAAGCGGTTATTTTCCCTGTCATCCAGCACGGAAACACCAGGTGCGGTACTCAAAAGGTCCCTTACTTGCTCCGGAGTAATCGCCTCAGCAAACTCGAGGTTGATACTCTCGCAGTGGGTCCTGAACACCGGAATACGAATACAAGTACAGGTAATAGCAATCTCGGGACAGTCGAATATCTTTCTGGTCTCGTTAACCATTTTCATCTCTTCCTGGTTGTACCCGTTCGGACTGAGCGCAGAATCATGACTGAAAACGTTAAATGCTATCTGGTATTTGAACGCCTTGCAGGTTGGCTCTTTACCATCCAGCACTTCGCGTGTCTGTTTCTCCAGCTCCAGCATAGCCGATTGCCCTGCTCCGCTGGCGGCCTGATAAGTGCTGACGACCATTCGTTTGACAGGATTGGCTTTATGCAGCGGCCAGACCGGAACAATGCCGACTATTGTCGAGCAGTTCGGGTTGGCGATTATACCTTTGTGCTCTTTGATTGCCTGAGGATTTATTTCCGGAATAACAAGCGGCACACTCGGGTCCATTCTAAAGGCCGAGGAGTTGTCGACAACCACCGCGCCCGCTTCAACCGCTGCAGGACCGAATTCCTTACTTCTGGCCGCCCCGGCACTGAACAACGCTATATCGATACCGTCGAAGCTTTTCTTTGTTAATTCCTGGACAGTATATTCTTTGCCTTTGAATTCGATTTTCTTACCGGCTGAACGGCTGCTCGCAAGCATCCTCAAAGAATCATACGGGAAATCCCGCTCCTGAAGTATGCTCAGAAATTCCTGACCCACAGCACCGGTCACACCTGCAATAGCCAAATTACAACCCATATTTTATGCTCCTTAAACAACCATAACAACGGGCAGCCCTGTATCGACTGCCCATCAAACTTCTCAAAAAAAACACAGATTAAAATTATACTTTTTTTCCAAATAAAATGCAATAAATATTACTACTAATTACCATAATGAGGATTTTATGGCTTTTTTAAGCTCTTTTTTAAGATTTCTGCAAAGTTCTGATTTCGCAGCTCCTTCTATAATAGCAAATTATAAAAAACGAACTAGGGCAAAGTAGGTAAAATAGAAAATTCAAAACCGGCCTTTAGGTACGCAAAATATTGTTTGGGCTTTGATGTTTGTGGTGTTAAAAAGAGCGGGCTGAGGCCAGGAGGATAGGAGAGGAAAGTTAAACCTCAGCCCGTAGAGTCCTTCTAATTTTTAGTACGTGGGGTGCTCACAAAAGTTCAGTTATTTAGCACCCTTAATATAATATTATAAGTTTTCTTTGGTCGAGTCAAGATTTTTTTTGTTTTTTTTCAAAAAATCTATTGTAAGTATTAGGTTCCCAAAGTTCAAGTTTTTGCTTGCGTTATAAAGCTTATAAACCTCAAAAACCCGCCCAATACAGTATTTAATGCCTCTCGCGTTTGCAGGGCGGCCCTCTCTTGGCATGATGCATAATTATCGCCTACTGGTATTATGCTTGGATTATCAAGGAAAAATCCTAACCACGGTGACAGCCCATGATGGTGGAAGTAAGCTTTAATCCTATCGGTCTCCTTGTTTACTGTGTCTAGGCGCATCGGGGTAAAGCCGCAAATATAGACAACTGCTGCATTCCGCTCATCCACAGCTGCGCCATACAGATCAACTATTGCAACCAATGAATAGCCGGTTATATATATCCGCTTTGTATCGATTATATCAAGATTAGCGAGCATATCGCCCACAGTTCTTGTGTTTGCAACCTTCCGCCCCATTTTTAACTAATGAAGATAGTGCTGATAAAATAGTATCCCTTGCTTTATCTGAGTTCCAGAGCCAACCTGGTTGAACAGCCCCCCTTAAGGGCAAAATCATTAACTCCTGCAAACTAATCGCCGAAAAGCAATTCTCATCGCTGTTTAGTACCTTTTTAGAACCGCATGAAAAATTATCTAAAGAGCGAAGAAAACATACTACATAAACTATGGTAAAAATTCTTCTAACAGGCATTACCAACTCTTGAATTATTGACAAATCGACATTAACCAGTGAGTAATTTCTCAGCTAATAAGAATATAAAGATAGAATCTCAAGGATACCAACAAGTACTTTAAGTTTGATTACACCTTGTTGAAAACTTTCGAAAAACCTGTCATTGCAGAAAGCCCCATTCTTGCTTTCGCAAGAAAGCATGGGAGGCCATGGTAGTCTTACACCGTTAAAACCTATGACTGTTTTGCTTCACTCCCAGTAACAAACAGCCTTTTTAACAAAGCTGTTTGATTGCTGAAAAACACGGTTTTTGCAGGCGGTTTATGAGCAGAAAAAAAGCGGGCTGGGGCGGAGAGAGGAAGAGGAGTTTAACCCCAGCCCTTACCTTATAAGGCCTAAGTTGGATTTAACGGATAATCCACTTCTCAATGAAAAAATTGGGCTGGGGTCGGGAGGGAGGAAGAGGAGTTTTAAACCCCAGCCCGTTGATTCATCTAAAGCCTTTTACGGCTTTAACCGACAATTGTTCTACCCCATCAATATCAAATAAAAAAATTTCGATATACCCCTCAAGATTGGGTTCAGAAAATCTTAATTATTCTCAATATAACAAAAAAGTCATAAATTGCAACTAAAAAATTAAAAATTTTGACCGAATTCCAAAATTTTGCGTTAGCCGAGAATTCTGGCCCGGTAATATTATCACAAATCTAAATATTACAAGCTGTTATTGACTAAACGGCTGATGTAAACTATTTTAATAATTTGGAAATTCTGGTTTTACCTGGTAATTTTCCTGGCTTTGTTAACAGCAAGCCGGACGAAGGTTTTTTAGAGAGATTTTAAGATGCTCAAGAGAACTCACAATTGTGGACAACTTCGGCTTGAAGATGCCGGACAAAAAGTTACTTTAGCGGGCTGGGTGCATTCATATCGCGACCATGGGGGCTTGGTATTTTTCGACCTTCGTGACAGGCAGGGCTTAACCCAGTTAGTGTTTAATCCCAAGACCCAACCCGATGCCCACAAGCTCTCTCGAACAGTGCGCGGCGAATGGGTAATAGCTGCTCAGGGTACTGTTCAGCCGAGGGGCGAAGGGCTTGAAAACCCAAAACTGGTGACCGGCCAAATCGAAGTGGCAGTGGAGCAGTTCGAAATACTGAATACCTCCAAGACACCTCCGTTTGAAATTGTCAGCGCCGAAAAAACAAATGAGGAGATTCGGCTGGTAAATCGATATATCGACCTGCGCCGACCTGAAATGCAGGAGATACTGAAAGTAAGACATAAGGTAACCAAAATTACCCGGGATTATTTTGACGAGTTAGGTTTTTGGGAGATTGAGACACCAATGCTCGCCAAAAGCACACCCGAAGGGGCAAGAGACTTCCTGGTCCCCAGCCGGCTGCTAAAAGGTTGCTTCTACGCACTGCCGCAGTCACCGCAGCTTTTTAAACAGATTCTGATGGTAAGCGGCATAGACAAGTACTTCCAGATAGTACGCTGCTTCCGGGATGAGGACCCACGTGCCGACCGGCAGGCAGAGTTCACACAAATAGATGTCGAAATGAGCTTCGCTGACACTAACGACGTTATTACCGTTCATGAGAATCTGGTGGCGCGAATTTGGAAACACATTCTCGATGTGGATGTGGCTTTGCCAATGCGGCGTATGAGCTACAAGCAGGCGATGGATGATTACGGCATCGACAGACCGGATTTGCGATTCGATATGAAGTTAAAGGACATTTCTGACATTGCAAAGCAAAGCACATTTAAGGTTTTTACTTCAACTATTGAAAAAGGCGGTGTTGTCAAAGGTCTTTGTGCACCGGGTGGAAAATACTCCAGAAATGATATTGAAAAGACCCTCACCGGCTTTGTAGCTGATTACGGTGCGAAGGGACTGGCTTGGACTAAAGTTAAAAAAGAAGGTGATAATCTTGCCCTGGCAGGCGGCTCGGCAAAATTCTTCTCAGAAGAACAAACCACACGATTAATAGAAATATTTGATGCAAAAGACGACGACATGCTGCTGTTCGTAGCAGATAACGAAGAAGCTGCTAATAAGGCGTTAGCTCCGCTTAGGTGCAAACTTGCTGCAGATTTGAAACTTTATGACCAAAACAGTTTTGAGTTTGTCTGGATAGTGGATTTTCCCTTGTTTGAATGGAACGAAGATGAACAGCGTTACGATTCACTACATCACCCGTTCACCTCTCCTGTTGAACAGGACATGGCCAAGCTCGACACAGACCCTGCCGACATTACTTCTCAGGCATATGATATTGTCGTTAACGGTTCGGAGATTGGCGGCGGGAGCATTCGTATTCATAATCCCGCAGTTCAGGCAAAAGTTTTCGACCTGCTCAAAATATCGAAGAAACTGGCTGAGCAGCGTTTTGGCTTCTTTCTAAAGGCCCTTGAATACGGCGCTCCACCGCACGGCGGAATCGCATTAGGTCTCGACAGATTGATTATGCTGCTAACAGGTACGGATAACATAAGAGATGTCATCGCTTTTCCGAAAACCCAGCGAGGTCAATGCTTACTTACCAGTGCACCGGGCGAGATTGACCAAAAGCAACTCGACGAGCTGAACCTGCGAACCCAAAAACATTCACATAAAACTGAGCAGACGGAAGAGATGAATCATTGACCCGGCTCAAAGTTGACATAAAGGGGATAATATTATGTCTGCACAATTCGAAAATTGGCAAAAGTTAGTGCAGCCTTTTGTGGTTTTGATTTCAGCAACTCTTGTGGCCTTGGTGGTTCATTTTGTACTTTTCAGATTACTTCGTCGTGTAAGTAAGGGTTTTGAGAACATTCCAGATGGTTCACTAAATAAACGCTTTAGCACTCCGGCCCGATGGTTATTAATTGTAATTGCGATACGCTTGGTTTTGCCCATGATTGAAGTAATTCCCCAAAGCTTGGCTGAGACTTTGAGTCATCTTATCGGTCTGCTTATTATAGCTTTTGTTTCGTGGTTGCTGGTTAAAATTACCTATGTTTTGGAAGATTGTATTGTTCACCGTTTCGACGTGAGCCAAAAGGACAATCTCCAGGCACGCAAAATAGTGACTCAGTTTCGAGTTTTTAAGCGAATAGTTATTACGATTGTGTCTATTATTGCCTTTGGAACAATGCTGATGACTTTTCCGAGGGTTCGGCAGCTGGGAACGACAATTCTGGCTTCGGCGGGTATCATTGGCATAGTTGTTGGCATGGCTGCTCAAAAAACCATAGGGACATTCATAGCAGGCGTTCAAATCGCTATTACTCAGCCGATTCGACTGGACGATGTTGTGATAGTTGAAAATGAATGGGGACGCATTGAGGAGATAACCTTAACTTATGTAGTCGTTCGAATTTGGGATTTAAGACGTTTGGTTGTCCCGATTACTTACTTCATAGAAAAGCCGTTCCAGAACTGGACACGCACTACCGCCGACATACTCGGCACCGTATTCATATATGTTGATTACACGGTTCCTTTTGATGTTGTCCGTCGCCAACTTCAAAAAATTCTAAACGAATCTGAATATTGGGACAAAAAAGTTTGTGTTCTGCAGGTTACAAACACTTCCGAGAGGACGGTTGAGTTAAGAGCTCTTATGAGCGCGGCTGACGCCTCGACCGCCTGGACTTTGCGATGTCAGGTTAGGGAAAAGTTGGTCGATTTTATTGCAAAAAAATATCCTCAGTCTTTACCAAGACTTCGAGGTGAACTTGAAAAGATACAAAACTAAAAATATGTTCGATTTTGTCAGAAAAAATGTAAAGCCCATCTATAAAAAGATTCTTGTGTTCCTGCATTTGTCACCTCTTTCCTTGGCCGAAAAGTGCAGAGTTACATTCGGAACAGCGGTGGTTCTCGTATTGATTCTGGCGCTTTCGATTCCCTATGTCTGGATGCGCCAGCTTACAAAAAAAGCATTGCTTGACGCTGGTAATGCAAAGGCGGAGATTTTTCAGAACCAACACTTCCAAATACGAAGGGCTGATGAATCAGGTCTTGCTATGCTTGATAATACCGGTGCTGTGATGGATGCAAATGACCTGCAGATGCAGTGGATTCGCTTCGACAAAACAGGCGAGGAACAAATACAGAAGTTAACCGATGAGCAAAAAGAACTGGTTGAATCTTTAAAAGACGAAGAAGAGATGTTTCATAATATATTATTGTCTAAAGAAGATGGTGTCCTTCACAGTAATTACGTGAGAATCTTCAGGTCTAACGAAAGCTGTATAAGCTGTCACAATCCACAGGGTTCCGCCGGTGCCTTTAGCCAGGGAGAATCTGTAGGTGCCCTTGTCATTCAGACCCCTGCCGGTGAAATCGGCAAAACTATTCTCCTTAACCGTGCCTGGGTAGCTGTTGCTGGGTTGATAGGCGGAGCAGGTGCTATTGTTGCTTTTTATATGATTACTCAGAGAGTAATTCTACGACCTATTCGCCAGTTGAGGGCGCTGGTGAATAACGTGGCTGAGGGTAATCTCGACATCAGAAGTTCGATACAGACCCGCGATGAGTATGAGAAGCTGGCAAATGCATTTAACCACATGCTTGACGGGCTCCAGGCAACACAGGAGAAGCTGCGCGAGGCGAACAGACAGCTCGATGCCAAAATAGCCGAGCTTTCAGAGAGGAACATTGAGCTGTTCAAGGCGAACAAAATTAAGAGCGAATTTCTCGCCAATATTTCTCATGAGTTCAGAACGCCGCTTAACTCAATAATGGGCTTTGCACAGATTTTACGCGAAAAGCCGGCCCTGTTAAAAAAAGACAAAGGTAAAAAGTATGCTGAAAACATTATCAGCGGCGGCCAGCGATTATTGAACATGATTAATGACCTTCTTGACCTTGCCAAAACTGAAGCAGGCAGAATAAAGCTACATATAGAACAGGTTCCAATATCGGAGCTTTGCAAAACTCTTGTTGCGGACTTCGCACCAATGACAAAGGACAAGAAAATTAAGGTTAAGCTTGTAGTTGACGACAATATTCCGATTCTCACAACGGATGCCGGCAAGGTTCAGCAGATACTGTATAACTTTTTTAGCAACGCCGTGAAATTCACGCCGCAGAGAGGCAGAATTGAGATTCGTGCTGCTATGCGTGATGAAAAGATGGTCAGGATGTCGGTAACCGACACCGGTCCTGGCATCTCAGAATCCGATAGAGAAAAGATATTTGAGAAGTTTCAGCAGGCCGACGGCTCTATTACCAGACAATCGGCCGGAAGTGGCTTGGGTCTTGCTATCAGCAAAGAGTTAGCTACTATACTTGCAGGTGACATCGGCTTAGAATCCGAGCCGCCAAATGGCTCAACCTTCTGGCTTGATATTCCCGTTACGCTTACAAAAGAAGAAATTCCAGATGTTTGAAAAGGGCCATTGTCAGCATTTTACCGGTGGTTGTTATTAAGAAAGGACGAAACAAATGGCAGACGAGCAGGTCGCGGTCTTGGCTATACTTAAGGCCAAAGCAGGAATGGAAGAGGAACTCAAAAATCAATCTATATTGCTTGTAGAGCCCAGCCGTCGAGAGGTTGGCTGTATAAGTTATGACCTTCACCAGCAGGAGGATTCCGGATTTTTTATGTTTTATGAAAATTGGCGGAACAGAGAAGAGTTAGACCGCCACCTACAAAAACCTCATCTGCAGCAATTTCTCGCACTTACAGATGAACTGTTAGCAGAGCCGATGAACGTAACATTCTGGAAAAAACTTAGTTAATACTTGGTCTATAACTATAGATTTGTAAACAAAATAATACCTCATGTGTGTGAAATTATAATTCAAGACTCATGTCATAATAGAAAAAAGTGATTTAATGCACAGGACAGTTAAATTTCCTCTTATCATCTGTGTTTTGGTTGTAATGTGTGGCGCCTTGGCCTTTTATTTTGGAATGACACCCTTTACTTTTTATTTCGTGTGGAATTTAGATGAACTACGACCAGACGAAAGGAATTCAATAAAATCAACTTGTTTACAAATATTAGAAGAACTTTCCAGTGAAAAAGGAGGCATGGTTTGGGGGAAAAGTCATCTGGTGTTTAAGGAAGCTATCACGGAAAAACAGGTGTTTGAGCTTTCAAAGGCCACCAAATCAATGAACCTTCGGTTAAATAACGCTGAATTGATAACAGCTTATCTCATAAGGTTTGTGGGTAACCTTAAAATGAATCGGGCGGTCGTATGTGGTTCTGCGGATCCAGATAACCCCGAACACCTGGTTGTAAACACAGTACCTGGAAACCAAAAAGTAGTGTTAGCTATTTTTTCTATACCAAGTCAGCCTTTAACCAGAACAGCAGCGATAAGATTAGCTGAAGACAAAGGCCGATTCAAATTGACAAGATTCGATATTCGTGCTTCAGGTTACAATGGAAAGGATGCGAAACACTACGAAAAACTTGCGAGCAGATGGATTGCTGAAGATAAATTTTTGCCCGGCTATTTAGGTTATTCCATGGCTTGGTATCTTAGCAGACTAAGCCCCGATATCCAGACCAGCCAGAACAACAGATTGACTCGAAAACTTGAAAGACTTCAAAATAATAGTAAGTTACTGGATGAACTTTCAGTCTGGAAATTGCAGCATAAAGGCTACGCGATCTTTAAAATCACACTAATGGAAGTAACGAATGAAATATTTCCTGTAGTATTATATCTATCATACCAAAATTTAGAACCACAAGCTACTGAGAGCGAAGCCTCACATCTGATGGATTATGTAAAAGATAAGTACCCGGAGCTGGAAGAAGAATTTGAATATATACTTTTTCAAGCATATTTAGAAAATCCTTCTGACCCAAAGAAACTCTATCAATGCTATAGAGTTCCATTAGCATTTAACGAAAGTGCAGAAAAGGATAACTAGTAGCTTTTTGACAAGGCTCGTAGTATAGAATACTCAGCAGGCAGGACAAACTGCACGGAGTGCCTTGACCATGTTCATTGCTCTTCCTTAGTAACTGTTCGTTCTGCTCCGAAGAATGCAAATGAGATGAGAACTAGGCAAGCACCCGCCAGAAGCAAAACAATTCGACGCGATGGTTCACAGCATCGCATAAGCCACTGCGGCGCCATGGCCTCGACAAGCGGCTGATTCGCATCCTCCATCAGGGCCTGTCTGGCCAACGCTAAATCCTCAGGATTTATTTGCGGATAAATTGTCTGATTGTCCTTCGGCTCGGTTCCGAGTGTCGCTGGCGCGATTCGCTCAGCAAAATTAGGGTCTTTTTCCATTTGAGCCAGGAGCACATCGTAGTCGGCGTTTAATGATTCGAGTTGTTTTAATGACAATTCAGCCGTCCTCAAGAGTTGCTTATTATGAAAGTAACGAATTAGGTCGTCGCAGAGTATCGAGCCGCACAGCGCCGCTGCGCCGATGCTGAAAAAGATAACGAATAATAGCGAGCGAATAATAATATGCGTTTTCATTGTCTAAAGTACGAAACACATGAATATCATTTTATCTGTTCACAATTTGCTTACTGGGTCAAAAGCAGACCAACAGCTTACAAACTAATTGTCTTGGGTTACTCCCTCCGTAAATCGAAACATCTCTCCGGCCTCATATCCAGAGACTTGTTCACTTCAATACTCCAATCAACTGAATGCTTATTGCGCAGCCATTGGTTCAATATGTTTTTTTAAGCCACCGCTTCAACTTCAACAGGATAAACCGGCAGTTCTCTTCTAAGCAGTTCGTATATCTGCTTGTTTTGCTCAATTGCCTGCCCAGCGGTTTTTATAAACTCGGTTTTCAATTCATCGAAGCCCATACTGCTCAGCGTTGCCAAATCTTTCTTTTCACCATTTGGATTTGCCACGATGAATTTGGCCATCGTATCTTGGGCCATTTCCCTGATGAGCTGCCACAGCTCCTTGCTCTGGCTCGCCGCGATTGCCCTGCCCAATGCCAGAGACAAAGACAGAATCGCATTCATTCCCAGAACGCCTTTTCTTTGCATTACGTGAATCTTTTCGTCAGCCGAGGCGTCTTTTCCGATTATACCTGCTGCTATTGCCTGTTCGAATTCCAGTTGAAGCAGCTCACTGTCCACATCCAGCAAATCGCCGAGTTGTGAAAGCCGCCTGCCGGCAAACGCCTTGGACAGCACTGTCTCAATATGCTTAACGGCATCCATACAGCCCTTACCATCATATCGTCTGGATTTATTCCAAAGCGCCAAAAGTTCCTCGTCATTCTTGGCTTTAATTTCCGCAAAATCCAGACCCTTCTTAAACCTGTAGGTCTTATCGCCGGCGTCCTCGAACAGTTCCGCATACTTCTCAGTTGCTTTACATGGCCGGATTATGCTGTCCACATAATGGATTGCCTCGTCGACACCCGCCGAAGTCCCCAGAGGTGTCGAACCCTTGAAGCGAATGGTCCCTGTTCTTCCAAGGAACAGCGTAGCAGCCGCCGAAGGAATACCCGCATTGGTTGCCTCTTCTGTTCCGCCGACGGCTTCGATGGCAAGCATTCTGATTAGCAAACCTGCTATATCGAGTTCTGCTGCATCAGGCATAATTGTCACACCCTCTTTGCCTGTTAATATGCGAACCAGTTCTTTGACATTCGCCTCGATTTCTTTCCTCTCTTCTTCGTTGATTTCTCTCCGCCCTGCCCTTGCCAGTGCGATTATTTCCATTACTCTGCCGTATTTTTGCAACCGTTCGGTATTGGCACCTCCACCCGCTTTGAGCCCCAGCGCGTTCATCGCTGTTGCAATCTCCGCCTCGAACGGGTCATTAGGAGATTTGGAGCGGTGCGAAACAACCAGCTCTGCTCCATATGCCAGAGATGTCAGCATTGCTAAAACTGTTTCGGAAAGTGTGCCTATCTGATTTGCCTTGATAAGAGTGGCGTTAATCTCGCCGTTTTTGGCACACGCTTCTATATTTTCATCTTTGGTTGTAACAAGGTCGTCTCCAATAACAAAGATTCTGTCACCCAGGCCTTCGACGCCCTTTTCTTTGTCACCGTGCATAAGCAGCTTCCAGCCGGCATGGTCGAGCTCGCCGAATCCGTCCTCAATGGACAGAACCGGTATACCATCTTCCATCGCCTGCTTATAAAGTTCCAGCACCTCGTCCCTGCTCATATCGACCTTGCTCTTGTCTCTCCAGAAGCGATACATTCCAATCGAATCCTTTTGCCCTGTCTCTTCACGATACAAGTTTTCCAGCTCCGAAGCAGCCGGGTCCAGCGCAATTGCAACATCCACGCCGGGAACATATTCACAATCGAGAATCGCCTGTTTCATCAACCTCCACATCCTTTGCTCAGGCACACGGTCCTGCGGCTCTTTATCGATATACGGAGCCAGGCCGCCTTCGAGACCGATGCCCATAACCTTCGCTCCGGGCGCCGATTCAAGAACTTCTTTGAGACGGTACTGCAACTTGACTGTCATCTCCTGGGCTTCTTCGTATGTCTTTGCCGAAAGAGGCATAAACATACTTTCCTGCATACTGATATTGCTCTCGGGATATTCCTTCTCGGTGTGCCGTCCGCCCATCGCACAGTTCCTGAACTGCCAGGGTGCGGTAACTTTCGTACCGTCCTTGAGAACGGCTTCCTGCATCCTTGTGGTCAGAAGTCTCTCCTTGACTTCCTTTACCTTGTACAGCCAGCTTTCCTTTGAGATGGCCTGGGCGGCCCTTCCCGCCTGTTCTGCTGCTATCTTTTCCCTTCTTCTGAATTCGGCGACCTTGCCCCGGTCAGCCAGATAACGGTCTAACAATCCGACCAAACCCGGCGCAAGGAAAAACCTGCCGATGTAGGTGAGCAGTTCAATGTGGGTTGTTAAACCTATCGCGATGCAAATAGCCGCTATCGGCAGTGCTACCATAGCCATATACCCGCTCCATATCGGTGCTGACGCCGCAACCGCAAGGTTATAGGGAGCATCAGGTGCGAAGTTGCCCTCGTCCTTTTTAACGCCCTCAAATTTACCCCATGGTATAAGTAAAAACGCCTTTACATACCAGGCAAGCCTGCCCGCAGGAGATCTGCCTGCCAAGGCGGTGAAGGACTCCTGCGAGTCTTTGTTCAAGGCAGCCAGCCTGCCGGCTGTTACATAATGTCCCATCTCGTGCAATGCAATCCCGATATGCCAGGAAAGATATAGTATCACGAGAGAAACAATTGTTTCGCCGCTGAGAAACATAAATTTCAGCGTCTGCAGTTTTCCCTCGACTGTCTCCGGCAAGCTCAATACCGAGGAGATAAAAGCCGCGTGGAAGGAAACCAGCTTATGGTTTGCAATTACCCAGCCGCGTTCAAGTGCTCCAGCTGACCCAGGTACTAAACTGCGGCTTGTGTCCGTTATTTTATTCACCATTTTACCAATCACCATTTTTGCTCCTGTTATCTTAATCGTTTCCAATTTTTCCATTTTTAACTGTGTTATCCTTTCTCAACAGCATAATTTGGTCGATTTCAAGCTACTTTCAGCTTCTTGATGATTTAGCTTTTCTATTTCGAGTGGTGTAACATACTGATTTTCCCCGAATAAGTCAAGCCCGCCGGAGACTTTTTCTGCACAGTCTCTTAAAGAGTGGAGATTTGTTTACAAGAAAAAAATAACTCCCGGATGGTTAAACAGAAGCCACAATATACCTATTTGATATAATTTCTGCAAAAAAAGTTGCAATAAAGCCTTATTGGGATTAGCATTACACGGCAAATATCGGCTTTTCACAAGCCGAACCAGGAAATTTGAACGAATGAATGGATTCCGGAAAATATCATATCATTTTATTAAGCTGCCTTATGCGGTTTATGCCCATCAAAATAAACTTTAACCAAATACACAAGTTAGAAAGGAAAGTACTATGAGCGAAGAAGTGCAAAAGCTGCCATTTAAGGAAAAAATCTCATACGGTTTTGGAGACCTTGCTTCAGTACTATACTGGCAGACCTTCATGCTGTATTTCACCTTCTTCTACACAGATGTGTTTATTATTCCGGCTGCGGCTGCGGCTACCATGTTTCTCGTAAGCCGAGTTTGGGATGGCGTTAATGACCCTTTAATGGGAATGGTTGCCGACCGAACAAAAACCCGCTGGGGTAAATTCAGGCCCTATTTGCTTTGGTTGTGCGTACCATTTGCGGTTGCGGGTGTGTTGACATTTACTGTGCCTGATCTCGGAGCATCAGGAAAGCTTGTTTGGGCTTATGTTACATTTATTGTTATCATGATGCTGTATACAGCCATTAATATTCCCTACACAGCGTTGCTCGGTGTTATCTCAGCAGATTCGAAGGAACGCACTACCGTCTCTTCCATGAAGTTTATCTTTGCATTTGCCGCGGGAATCATCGTCTCGGCTACTTTGCTGCCCATGGTAAAATATTTCGGTAAAGGGGATGAATCAATTATTAATGCTAATATCAACAATCAAACCATTAGCATTAAAGAAGTCGGAAAAGGAAATGCACGAATTATTTTATCTGCTGAAGACCCTGAGGGACTTTCCGATAAATTGGAATTCAGGCTTAGAGTGCTTCCGGCTAATAATAATTTTCCCGTTCTTGTTCATCCGATAAACGATATTAAACTGGACTCCGGTTTTAACACACATCTAATTGATATTTCCGGCATCTTTAGAGGAAATGGCGATAAACCCTTTGAATATGCGGTTGTAAACCAAAATGAAGATGTGGTAGAAGTTGAGCTCAAAGGAAAAACGCTGTTGATAAAGGAAAAAAGAGTTGGAAATGCAAAAATCAATTTAACAGCTATAGATAAGAGCTGGGGAAACAGGACCATTGGTTTTTATATTAATGTGCTTGCGAAAGGCAACCATGAACCGCTTATTAAGGATTCAATGAATTATTTCAAGTTAAAGAGTGGTTTTGGAAAAGAAGAAATTGACTTATCTAAATTCATCAGCGATCCCGACAAAGATGTCTTAACATTTAAAGCAGAAAGCAGTAATCCGAAAGTAATTTCACCTGAAATCGACGGCAATAAACTTACTTTTTTAGAATTAGGACCAGGGTTTGCTCGAGTTACTATTACTGCTGTCGACGGCAAAGGAGGGCGTTTAGTCCATTCGTTTAAATACTTGGTCTCTGCAACCGGCAATAACACTCCTTATGTCAATACTTCGGTTGAGAATATTATTGAAACCACTGGATTTAATATATATGAAGTTGACACCTCCGATTTATTTGTTGATCCGGAAGGTGAACCTCTTCACTACAAGATTGAAATCATTAATGAAGCAAATGGATGGCAATATTCATTTATCGTCTACGGGATTGCAGCCGTCATCTTCTTCCTAATCGCGTTTAAGGGCACGCACGAGCGCGTCCAGCCGCCGAAATCACAAAAATCGTCCGTTAAAAAAGACCTGTTCGAATTAATAACCAACGGCCCCTGGCTTATACTTCTGGCCACAACCATCACCTTTATCCTCTTCGTGGCCGTGCGCGGAAGCGTAACTGCACATTACTTCAAATATGTTATCGGCCCGCAGGAAGTTTCTCTGCCGTTTATGGCAGCCAGAACATATAGTTTCGAGGCATTAGTGTCGGCATTCAATACAATCGGGCAATTATCTGCGTTAATTGGAGTGGTCATTGTGAACTGGTTTGCCAAAGTTGTCGGCAAGAAAAAGGCCTTTGTAATCTTTTTCCTGATTGCAATTTCAAGCACGGCTGCTTTTTATTTTATTACTGCCGAACAAATCGGCCTGATTTATATCCTCCAGATTACCGGCTCAATGACAGGTGGACCGCTCAGCGTTCTGCTTTGGGCAATGTATGCGGACACCGCTGATTATGCCGAGTGGAAGCGCGGACGAAGGACAACGGGTCTGGTCTTTTCAGCTTCCACCATGTCACAGAAATTTGGATGGGCTTTCGGTGCTTATATTGCACTTATACTCATGTCTCAGGTTGGATTTGAAGCAAATCGGGCGCAATCCCCGGAGAGTCTGAGAGGTCTAATTCTGCTCTTCAGTCTGATTCCTGCCGCGCTTGGTGTTGTCTCAATTATAATATTGCTCATATATCCATTAGGCGATAAGCGCATTGAAAAAATTGGGGCCGAACTGGAAGAAAGGCGAAAAGCCAGCGGTGAAGAAGTTGCAACCGCTTAATTATATATTAAAAATCTGATATCGCTTCGGCATGGAGCTAATCATGCCTAAGTGCTGCGACAGGGTCAACCCGCGCCACTCGGCCCCGTCACTCCTACGAACCTGCCTTCTTCTATGGATATACCCACTCCCTTGAGAGCTGTCACTTCAATCTGTCCCAACTTATAGACCTTGGTCAAATCTTCCGTCTCGACAAAACTTGCAGTACTCATATTATTTTTATACGTTTTCTATTCGCTATGGTCAAGAACTCAAACGGCGGCAAAGACTTTCAAGCACCTCATGCCAAAAACGCACACTTGAAATACTCAGCTTTTTCACTAATATCTTGAAAGTTTAAAGCCTTTTTTTAAGGGGTATATGGTGTCTAAACGTAAACATAGATCAGAACTAAGATTGCCGCTCCTTTTAATTTACATATTAGTTGTTACTTTTCTTGTTATCTCCTCTGCTGCACAGGCAGGTCCACGAGTGGAGCAGACAATTAACTCCGATTGGAAATTCAAAAAGGGCGATTTCCCCGTTGCAATTCCTGTTGATTTCGATGATAGCCAATGGCTGCAGATAAGTTTGCCTCATACCTGGAACGCTCAGGATATTTTTAACGATGATGGTTATTATCGCGGCGCCGGTTGGTATCGAAAGTTTCTTTCAATACCAGAGTTAACTAAGGGGAAAAGAGTATTTCTGCGTTTCAAGGCCGCCTCTATTGTCACCGATGTGTATTTCAATGGCACGCATCTCGGCCAGCATCGCGGCGCATTCGGCGCGTTCTGTAATGAGCTGACGCCTTACATTCGGTCGGATGGGAAGAATGTTTTGGCTGTAAAGGTAAACAATACCTGGATTAAAGATGTCCCTCCTCTCAGCGGCGATTTTAATATGTTCGGCGGCATATACCGCCCCGTCTCGCTGATTATCACAGACCTTGTTTGCATCACGCCGCTCGATTATGCATCGCCCGGTGTTTACCTGACACAAACTAACGTCAATGAAAAACAAGCAGAAATTAATGTCCTTACCAAACTATCTAATGCTTCTGACAGCTCCGCATCAATTATCGTACGCACGACAATCTTAGACCATAACTCCGAGATAGTGACTCAGGTTCAAAAAAAGACAAAACTCAAAGCAAAACAAACAAAGGATGTGCAGCAGCAATTCAAGATTAAAAATCCGCGTCTCTGGAATGGCCGCGAAGACCCGTATATGTATCAGGCAAAAGTTCAAATCCTAAAAGACGGAGATGTTATAG
>CAZUTR010000024.1:0-16249 GCA_964623545.1 uncultured Pirellulales bacterium
TCTCACAATACTGCCGCAGTTTTTCTTTTGCTCTAAACTTTTCAGTGATATCAATCTGGTATGCGGGTATGCCGTTATACACTATGTCAATGTCTGCCATTTCAAATTCAGGCGCAAGAAATCGCAATTCATCGACGACATGATCACCCACCGCGCATATACCATCACAGTGCTTCGAGGCTTCCACAAGAGCGTGCTTGAAATACGAACTTTGATTTCCAAAGACCTCGTTGACATAAAGTCCGTCCTGGTGTGCTTTTCTCATAACATTATAGAACATAGTGTCATGGCCGGGATGCTCCTCCACAAGTCGGCGCATTGTAGCCACTTCGTGAGCATAAAATATAGTCTTAAAATCACAACTGCGCTCGAGTATCGCCGCCAAAGCAGTCGGCATTCCCATAAACTCGTGAGCGATTACAACCGTTGAGTCCGTAGCAGCACCTATGGCCTTTAGCGCAGCGATTGCTACCGGCGCTAATCTGACGTACTGTTCATACTCCCACAAATGCTCATACAAATGACTACGGATGCCAAACTCTTCAAAAATACTTTTTTTGAACCTATCAACCAGCCCTTTATCCATATGGGTTATATCGATAAGCAAAACCTCTGGCGAACTTTTTACACCCGTCTGCTTGTCAACAAAAGTTCGTCTGCCATAGATGATACCGACATTGAAGTAACTTTCGATTTTTCGAAAGGCCGCAAAATATCCTGTATTTACAAGGCCATCGATCGATGAATAGAGCACTTCACCACCTTCCCCAAGGCGCTCAAATACCGAGCCATCGGTGGTGAAAAGTGGTCCAACAAGGATTGAACGGTGAGCTGTATCGAGGTAAGATTTACAGGTAAAAAGCCCGTGAAGAAATGCGCCTATACCGCCGATTTTGCCCACTGCCTCATGGGTAACATGAACTGCTGTAATCTCATTCGCCATAATAAATTCCTTTCCAAGCTGCAACGCTAAATAAGTTTGTTCTTTCTATTTAAAATATACGATACAGTTTCACTGTGCCCAAATTAGAGGAAGTGCCAGGGACTACTATTTTTTTAGACCTCTAAAAACGCTGTAGAAGTGCAAATAAAGGATGATTTTTTAGGACTTTCGAGCCAACTGTAGATTTTTTTGCAATCAACTTATTCTTGAACGCAAATTTCTTATCAGGCCCGCAAGCACCTGTTGAGGGATATCAGCCAATTCCGACTCGGGGATCTCGCTGACTGCTATTTCGTCAAGGACCTTTTCAGCTTTATTTCCGAACGGGATTATCAATTTCGCAAAAACTTCGGCCTGGTCAAGCTCACCATCGGCTACATTCCGCAGATATGCAATAATGTTCTTCATTAACTGTTCTGTGTCCGCCTGAAACTCCGGCATCGGCCCCACAGTAGCACCGTCAGGCATCTCTCTTTCGCTCAATATATCCTGTGTAAGCTTATAGGTCTCGGCCATTAATCGCTTTTTTCTTTCTTCTTCTGTTTCGTCAACCGGTGCAAGTTTAATTTCGTCGTCGGCAGCCGGGTCAGGAACATAGACCTTCGCCTTGCACGCCGGGCACTTGCCCCACTTGCCGGCGGCGTTATCAGGTGCTTCTATTTTCTTTCCGCATTTCTCGCAGTGAAGAAATATTGACATTTTTGTTACCCCTAACAAACTCTTTGATTATTTCTTTGCCTTATATTCTGTAACAACATCCGTGGTAATGCCGCCGCGAGGTGTAAATCTGGAAGTAACCTTCATCCATCTTGGCTTGCACGCTCGCGACAGGTCATCAAGTATATCATTTGTCAAAGACTCATAAAAGATACCCTTGTTGCGATAGCTTTGCAAGTAGAACTTTAAGCTTTTAAGCTCGATACAGAGCTTGTCCGGACAGTATTCAATCGTAATTTCGCCGAAGTCCGGCTGACCTGTTCGCGGACAAACACTTGTAAATTCCGGACATCGGATGGTGATAGTATAATCTCGCTCCGGATTAGGATTATCGAACAACTCAAGCTCACTCTTTACATCCATTTTCTTTGGCCTCGCAAAAACCCGCTAAACTAATATAATAAACGCTGATAATTTTTACAAGATGCAAGAAATATGCCTGAGAAAAATAAAGAATCAGTGGTTTTATTAAGTGGAGGCCTTGACTCTGCAACGACGCTGGCCATAGCCTGCAAGCAGGGCTTCCAATGCTATGCATTGAGTTTCAGATACGGCCAGCGCCACGCAGGGGAAATCGACGCAGCCAGGAAAGTCGCCGCCTCTCTCGGGGTGGTTGAACATCGGGTAATCGATATCGATTTGGCTTCGTTCGGCTGCTCCGCCCTTACCGATTTAAACATCAAAGTCCCGAAGGACAGGCCCGATTTAGGCGGCGGCCAAATTCCATCAACTTATGTCCCCGGCCGGAACACAATTTTTTTGAGTTACGCCCTGGCCTGGGCCGAGGTGCTCGGCGCGTTTGATATCTTCATAGGCGTCAATTCAACCGACTATAGTGGCTATCCGGATTGCCGGGCCGAATTCATCTCGGCCTTTGAAAAATTAGCTAATCTTGCCACTGCAGCAGCCGTTCAGAACAAGGGCAAATATCGTATTCATACCCCAATTATTAAAATGACCAAAGCCGAGATTATTCTTACCGGTACAAAGCTGGGCGTGGATTATTCGTTGACCCATAGTTGTTACGACCCGGACGAAAACGGCAAAAGCTGCGGCAGGTGCGACTCCTGCAGACTGCGCTTAAAAGGCTTTGCCGAAGCAGGACTAAAAGACCCTATTGAATACTATGATAGTTAATGAGATATTTTACTCTCTGCAGGGTGAGGGATTTTTAGCAGGGACGCCCAGTGTCTTTATTCGTCTTGCCGGTTGTCCCTTGCGCTGCCGATGGTGCGACACGAAATACGCCTTAGACAACAATTCAGGGGACAATTACAACATCGAGGAAATAATTAAAAAGGTCCAGCGACACGAAACCAAATATGTCGTAATAACCGGCGGTGAGCCGATGATTAACCGAGACCTGCTGAAATTGGCCCAAAAACTTAAATCCCTCAATAAACACATAACAATCGAGACCGCTGGTATCGTTTACATACCGGAAATGCCGTGCGATTTGATGAGTATCAGTCCCAAACTCAGCAATTCAACACCGACCGAACCCCATCTTGATAGAGCACATGAGAATGCAAGACTTGACCTGGCTGTTTTGAGCGAGTTGATTGAACATTTCCAATATCAACTCAAATTTGTGGTTGATTCTCAGGATGATTTACCGGAGATACAACAAACCATAGAACAAACAGGAAACATCGATTCGGAAAAAGTTATGCTGATGCCACAGGCAGCCACAAGAGACGAACTTTTAGCCAAATCACCAATGGTAGCTGAAATGTGTAAGCAGACCGGCTTTTCATTTTGCCAGCGTTTGCAAATTCTTCTCTGGGACAACGCGAAAGGCACTTAAGAATTGTTAATCACTTCGCAGCCAAAAGAGGTGAATCTTGAAAATTAAGATTCAGGTCGAAGCGTTCGGATACTCTCGCTGCGTATGGCAGCAATTCCGGATTTATCTTCACTGCCCTTAGTAAATCTTTTTTAGCCCCCTTTTGTTTGCCTAATATGGCAAAACTGACCGCACGGTTACCGTACGCCTCGGCGAGGTTGGAATCGAGCTTAATCGCCCGGCTGTAGTCTGACACCGCTTGTTCGAACTTGTGTAATCTTGCATAGGCGTTGGCCCGGTTGTTATAGCACCCAGCGAAATCGGATTTTAGCTCGATGGCCCTGGAATAATCAGATATGGCCTGCTCAAATTGGTCCAATGTGCTGTATACAATTCCCCTATTGTTCCACGCCTCGACAAAATCCGAATTGAGTTGTATTGCCTTATCGTAGTCTGCAATTGCCTTGTCGAATTGATTTGTCCTGCTGTGGGCAACCCCCCGATTATTCCAGGCCTGAGCAAAGTAAGGATTGAGTTCGATTGCCTGACTATAAGCAGTAATCGCCTTATTAAGCTTATCCGTTGAAGTAAAGACATTACCCCGACTGGAATATATATAAGCTGAAAGGCCGTCGGTGTCTAATATCTGGACTTTTCGATAGAGACCCAAAGGATTATTTGTATTCTGTAGCTGCCAATAGTTGCCTGCTCTTAAAAATTGTTTGGCAAAGACAAATCGCTTACTTATAAATCCCCAATGAACGGGATTTAGCATAACTGTGCTGCCGTCGCTCAACTCGACGATACAGGCCACATGTCCGGAGCCGGCCGGCATCTCATCGGCCTCTACAAATTCTATCACATCGATCGGCCTGACCTCCAGGCCAACCGAACCGCCCAGTATATAAAACAACTGCGCGAAGCCGATACAGTTTGCCTGCCGGTGTTTTATAATATCAGCCAAATCAAAGTACTCATCATTCGCACCAAACTCGTCTCTTATCTTTTGGCAAAGCCGATGTGTTAAATTCTCCTCTTTCCTTGCTAATTGTGCCTTTGAGATTCGCCCCTTTTTGAAATCCTGTTTTGCGTTATCGAGCTTTTCCTTCCAGACAGCCAGGGTACATTGTCCCCGCCTGTCCTGCCAGTCGCTTACCAAACGAGTAAAATCTTTTGCGACCCTTTCGGAATAACCTAATTGCTCGGTGAGCTGAGTAATCTCTTGTGATAACTGCGATGAACTAATAGTGCTGGAGCGCTGACGGTTCGCGGCACAGGATACCTGCTCGCAGACGAAAAAACTGCTGGCTACAGCTATAAAGGTAACTGCAATAAGAGATGCCCTACGTCCAATATTCATCATCCATCACCGACCACCTGTAATCAAAAAGTTTATAAGACCTCACGCTGTAACAACTTGTATTATAATCTTTTATTGGACTTGATACAAGAGGTGAGCGTTACGAATACCGAATTTATGGGACAGTTTTCAGAAAGTTATCGTTATAAAAAACACCATCAATACAAACGTAACTGCCCGCAGGACTTTTGCCTGATTGGTGGTGATTGTGATATGATGATGAGCGGGATTTTCGATGTGATTAAGAATTGACAACAAAATAAAAATAATCAATAATCATTAATCAATTATCAATTGATACGCCCGGGTGGCGGAATAGGCAGACGCGCCAGCTTGAGGGGCTGGTGAGCTTCGGCTCGTGCTGGTTCGACTCCAGTCCCGGGCATCTTTCATTGGTTATTTATTATTTCTCTGCGTGTATAACGTTCCTCGACAGAGAATCACCCTGAGAACAGTTCGTGGATTCTGCACTATAACTTTCTTATTATTAACTTGAAATTTGGCAGAAAGATGCTATTATAATAAGTAATACAGTTTTTCAGGAGACAGCCCATGAAGATCAAAACAATCCTAATATTGGCAATCGCTATAATAATGCTACCAGCTCCACTGGCACTTTTGGTAAACGCCGCCAGTGTATGGTTAGAAACCGAAGACCCTTTTTTCTGTCAATCTGAAATGTCAACTTTAAATTACGTCGCCGATTTCGACGTGAACAGCATAAACATAGGCGCTATCAGAGTTCAAAACGGAACCATCACTGCTATTGGCTCTCTTCACTTGAACTTTTACTGGGGTGAAATTCACTCTGCCGGTAACCTAAAAGATGGTAACACTAATAATATTGTGATTACTCAAATCACTGCTAATACAGAGTTCCCGGTTCCTGCTGGCGAGGCGATATATAGTTTTGACGTTTCAGTGGGTAGCATACGTCATGGGTATTTTATTATTGAAGATGCATACGGTTTTATTGACCCGTTTGATGAAACACCTTTTCCGGTCGTCACATTTATTACCGGATCAAATGGTGAGGTCGTCACTAACGCTGGCGATGCATTGTGTTGCCTTTTGTACTACCCAATTTATGCAAATGCCGGCGGTCCTTATGAAATCGGCCCGGGAGAAATAGTGATATTGGACGGCAGTGGTTCAACTATTGATTACGATGTCTATGAGATGCGGTGGAGTGTTGGCGGTAAATACGTCGGCAGTGGAGATACACTTCCTATATCGTATGACTCTCTTGTTAACGACCACAACCTTAGAGCGGGAATACATGAAGTTGAGTTGTACGGAAATCTATATTTCGAGGGTTTAGGCTACGACGTTAATAGTTATGACTACACCCCCATAGAAATTCTCGCTGCCGTATCGGGAGATTTCGAACCTGATGGAGATGTGGACATGTTTGATTTTGCCGTTTTGGGCTCTGGCTGGCTAAGCAGGACTGGCGATGCCAATTGGAATTTCAACTGTGACATCTCAGAGCCAAACGACAATATTATCAATAAGCTGGACCTTTCAGTTTTTGCCGAAAACTGGCTCACAGGTTATAAATAACAACCACATTCCGATACATTTTTACCCCTGAGTTCGGGATATGCTTCCAAATAGACGAAAATTGGAGTTGGGTTAGATATCGGGGATAATTTCGGGGTATAGCTGGCCGGTGGGGGTGATTTTGAAGACGTAAATAAGGCCCGGCCGAAGTTTAGTATAAACAACGTTGCCGTAAACGGCCTTGATGTCATAATCCTTTAATTTCTCCGGGTCGTTGGCCAGGTCCCAGATGCTAGACCAGAAAAGCTGCCTGTCTTTCACGTGAAGGGCTTTTAGCAGACCAGCGTAACGCACCGGCTCGGCGCTGGACTGTTCTATGGCAAAGCCATCCTGCGGCGCGGTCTTTTCGCCATAGACCCTCCGCCACAAATACAGCGCCTTTTCCTTGCCGTCGGTTACCATTTTATCGCCGAATTTGACAATCAACGCATCGAAATGAACAACATCACCCTCAATCGAATACTCCGTCTCCAATATCTTTTCCAGCATGTTGTCCCTGGCCGTCTCGACAAATCTTATGGTTGTCAAAACCCTGCCGTCCTTGTTTTCCTGCGAAAGCACCTTGGCATATCCAATCTGCTCCTCAGCCGTCAGGTTGGTCAACGCCTGCTTTAGCTGCTTATTCTCGACCAGAAGTTTATGGACCGTCTCGGCCCTGTGGTAAAAACCACGTGAAAAATAAACAACGACAACCACGATTACCGCCAATACAACAAAAGAACCAATTTTATGTCGTTTTTCCTGCTCAGCCATTCCAAATCAACCTCATATTCTATTCATCGGCTTGAGCACCTCCGCTTTTTGAATTATAAACCAAAACAATGTTTAAGGCCGAACAAATCCGTGCAATTGGAGGAATCCGCGGTTAAAATAATAGAAAGTGGATTCCCGTTTCCGCGGGAATGACAAATCCGTGAATGTAATCTGCGTTTTCTGCTGAATGAAAATGGCAACTTTTAAGCTCAATAGTGCGTTCAAACCTGCTGGTGACCAGCCGCAGGCAATAGAGCGGCTGACAGAAGCCCTGCGCGCAGGGGCTAAATTCCAGACGCTTATGGGCGTGACCGGCTCCGGCAAGACATTCACGATGGCCAACGTCATAGCTCAATTTAACAAGCCAGCCTTAATCATATCACACAACAAGACGCTCGCCGCCCAGCTTTATGAGGAATTCAAGGAGCTTTTCCCGGACAATGCCGTCGAATACTTCGTCAGCTATTATGATTACTACCAGCCCGAGGCCTACATCCCTCAGCGGGATATTTATATAGAAAAAGACGCCTCGAAAAACGCCGACCTTGATCGCCTGCGACTTTCCACCACCACGTCTCTTTCGTCAAGAGATGACTGCATAATCGTTGCTTCTGTTTCCTGCATTTTCGGTCTCGGCTCGCCGGAAGATTACAAGGCCAGCGTTATAGTCGTCCGCAGCGGTGACTCGCTCGAAAGAAACGAGCTCCTTGGGAGATTTGCGGATTTGCAGTACACAAGAAACGATATCGACTTTCAAAGAGGGACATTCAGAGTTCGTGGCGATGTGGTTGAACTGTATCCTTCTTATGAGTCATTCGCAGTGCGCTTCGAGTTCTTCGGCGATAGAATAGAAAAAATCAGCTATATAAATCCCATCTCCGCTGAGACCCTTGCCACCGAAGAGCAGGTCTTTATATATCCAGCGCAACATTACGTTATGCCGAGCTACAGGATAGAAGGCGCGATTCAAAGCATAAAACAAGAGCTGAAACAACGATTGGCAGAACTCAAGCAGCAGGGCAAACTCCTCGAAGCCCAGCGGCTACAAGCCCGAACTATGTATGATATTGAAATGATGCAGGAAGTCGGTTACTGCAGCGGTATCGAGAATTACTCAAGACATCTTTCCGGTCTGCAACCGGGCGCCCGGCCCTATACGCTGATTGACTATTTCCCGAAGGACTTTTTGTTATTTATAGATGAATCGCACGTTACCATTCCGCAAATCCGCGCGATGTGGGCGGGCGACAGAAGCAGAAAAGAGGTCCTTGTCGAGCACGGCTTTCGGCTGCCAAGCGCATTTGACAACAGGCCACTTCGATTCGAAGAGTTCCAGGAAAACTGGAAGCATGTGACTTTTGTCTCCGCAACACCGGCTGCCTTCGAGCTGGAAAAGTGCAACAATGAGGTTGTTGAGCAAATCATAAGACCCACCGGTTTGGTTGACCCGCATATTTTTGTGTGTCCCGCCAACAATCAGGTTCCGCACCTTCTGGATGAAATTGAAAAACGTGTCAAAGCCAAAGAAAGGGTCCTCGTGACTACACTGACAAAGAAGCTGGCTGAAGACCTGTCCGGCTTCATAGCGAAGAAAGGTTATAGCTGTCGCTATCTGCACAGTGAAATCGACACGCTCGAAAGGGTGAAAATACTTCGCGACCTTCGCTACGGCCAATTCGATGTACTGGTTGGCATCAATCTGCTGCGAGAAGGTCTCGATTTGCCGGAAGTCTCGATGGTAGCTATACTTGACGCCGACAAACAGGGCTTTCTGCGAAGCCAGACGTCACTGATACAAACAATCGGCCGAACCGCAAGAAATGTCAACGCCACCGTCTTTTTGTACGCCGATAAAGTTACCGATGCGATGCAAAAAGCTATTGACGAAACCAAAAGACGGCGTAAAATTCAGTTAAGATACAATAAAGAACACAACATTACGCCTGAGACGATAAAGAAGGAAATCCGCACCGGCTTAGCTGAGCAGATAAAGGCAAGACAGACCGCCCAAAAGGCCCTTCGCTTTGATACGGACGAATTCGAAAAGGTCGAACTGGCCGGGCAAATTGAAAAAGAGATGCTCGAAGCTGCCCAGACCCTTGATTTTGAGCGGGCCGCCTTTTTGCGCGACCAGCTTCGAGAACTGAAAGAGCTGCCGGAGTTCGTTCTTATCGAGTCGAAGAAAAAGAAAAGACAGTTTCAGCAAGAGAAAAAGACTCATAAGAGAAAAGGAAAAATTTAAAATGAAAAAACTAAACATGGCAAAGGTTCATCCTCTGATCCAAATGGCAATTGAGGAAGACCTCGGACAGGGTGACCCTACCACCGAGCTCTTCTTCAAAGATGACGCTATCACAAAAGCATATCTCGTCTCGCGTGAGGAAATTGTTGTCTGCGGGATGATTATTGTTCGGGAAATTCTTAAACATTACAACCCGAATCTCAAATTAAAAATCCACATCAATGAAGGCCAAAGGGCACACGTGGGCGGCAAAATCGCCACCATCGAAGGGCCTCTATGTTCTATGCTCAGTGCCGAGCGGGTAATGCTGAATTTTCTCCAGCGGCTCTGCGGAATCGCTACGACAACACGCAAATATGTCTGGGCAGTGCAGGGTACAAAAGCAAAAATATATGACACAAGAAAAACCACGCCCGGTTGGCGTATCCTCGAAAAATACGCAGTACGATGCGGCGGCGGGTACAATCACCGCCTCGGGCTGTATGACGGAATTTTAATCAAGGATAACCACTTAGCGCAACTCGGCACAAATTTTTATCCGAAACTAAAACGGATTGTTGAAAATGCAAGTAAGATAAAAGGTGTAAAATTTATTGCCGTCGAGGTTGACCACGTTGACCACCAGCTAAACCATGTCCTAAAAATTCCGGGTGTTGACATCGTCCTGCTCGATAATATGGGCCAGTGGCAGCTAAAGCACGCCGTTGAAATGAGAGACGAAATGCGCGGCAAAAACGAAAAGCCATTGCTCGAGGCCTCAGGCAATATCACATTAGACAACGTTTCCGCCATCGCCCAGTGCGGCGTTGACAGAATCGCAGTAGGCGCAATAACTCACTCAGCGGTCGCCGTCGATATCGGCCTGGACAGGTAATCAAAATTATGACTAATATCGACCTTCTCGACCCTGATAAAATAAAAGAAAACCTTAAGACAAATCGCATCGGCAAACAAGTTCTTGTTTTTAAGCAAACATCAAGCACTAATGACATCGCAGCCGAATATGCAAAAAACAGCCAGAACGATGGCTTGGTTATCCTGGCCGAAGAACAAACCGCAGGCAGGGGAAGGGCCGGCAGTAAATGGCTCACCGGACACGCTGAAAGCATCCTCTGTTCAATAGTCCTGACTAACTGTAATCTCGCTACTGAGCTGCTTCCTCTAACCTGTGCTGTCGCGGTCGCAGAGGCAATAGGCAAAACAGCCCAAAGCACAGCAAAAATCAAATGGCCGAATGATATAATTCTTAACGGAAGAAAAGTGGCGGGTATTCTCCTTGAATCAAGGCCGAATAGTAATGGTAATGTTTACATCCTTGGCATTGGAATAAATTGCCATCAACAAAAAGATTCTTTCCCACCTGAACTGCAAACAATCGCAACAAGCATCGACATCGAAAGCCGAACCGTATGCGATAGAATTTCACTAACAAAAAGATTGCTGACTTCGATTGACCACTGGCTGCAAATCGCTGAGAAAAACAGCAAAAAAGTAATCGACCACTGGAGTAAACTAAGCAAGCTGTTACATCACAGAACAACGCTGCTATTCAATGGCAAAAAATACACTGGCTACTGCACTGGCATCGACCCTGAAAAAGGCTTAATCCTCCAGCTTGACTTAGGCGCAACTCGCTTCTTCGACGCCGTACACACAACAATAGAGAAATAAACGTTTTTTTTATCTAATCACACGCCGCACATCTTGAAATCGGTGCTTTTCATCCAAAATTATTTCAAATGTCCATGCGTACGCAAGACAGCGCTTTGTTCCAATATAATTCTTTTTAACAATAAAGGTTTTTCCCTTTTTTCGCACACTGTAATCCCAATCCGCATCACCACCAACTCTTGGATAAAGCCGCTTATCAAAAATCCTGAAATTATTAGTGTTAAATTTTAATTCAAAAATTGTCTTTGGAGCCGACGATAACTCCTCAACAAGTTTCACTAAAGCAATCGCTGAATTCGCATCAGATACTATTATATTTTGTTCTTTCAAAAAGGTTGAAATAAGTGCATTACCAATGTATTTATCCCCCGCTTGCTGTGACCAGCCGCCCTTACCAAGGTCGGTTATTTCCCCATCAATTGAAATTGCAAAAAGCCACGATGCCTTGTATGTTAGGCTCTCAATCGCATAAATCCTTTGCCGAGGAACATACATAGAAATCAGCTCACTCCTGACCTCTAAATAATCGATAGAAGGTTCTGAATTTTCTCTGCGTATCTTTTCAAGATATGGGTCAATAAATCCCTGCCATTTCTCCTGAGCTTGTTTCCATCTTTCCACTCTCTTGACTGTTTTAAGCAGCTCAGTATCAGCTTTAACATTTTCCGAAATAACCACATCAATTCCGGCAGGTATATTTATTTCGTTTAATTTTATATTACCACTGCCCAGAAAAACAGTAATTGAAGGAAAAACATCTATAGCCTCTATTCCCCTTCTGTTTATTAATGAGCTGCGAGAGATGCCTCCTGTAAATTCCAGCTTCCAGTCGAAAAAAATCATTTTTCCATCAAACGATTCCTGTATTCCTGTTTCCTTGCTGATTATCAAACGTCGTAATGGGGCACTAATCGAAGAAAACTTCCTTAACACCTCGTTAAAGCCCTCAGTATTACCCTCGTAACAGAAAACCTCTCCACCATTGACCCATCTGGAGTACACTCTCGCTGGTGACTTCGCTACTGCGGCAACTCCATCATACCAATCACAGCTTATTTCAATTGGCCTGTCACCAAACTCCTCAGTAGCTAATCCAAATGTACACTTCACAAAAAATACACAGGTCAAGACTAACAAAAAAGAGAATTCCTTTTTCAGACTAATCATTTTTATCCTCCAGCAAAATCATCATTGAATTGTATTTACAGAATACTATCTAACCAAGGAACATGCCAATTTATACACCAAAATACACTTTCTAATAAACTAACCGGTTCGCTTATTAAAGAGCATGTCGCGTTAATTTTCACATATTTAACTTTGTTTTTAACGCCTTATTAGTACTTTTCATAGAAATTATCTTTTTTTATACATCAACGCTTGTGCATATAAAAGCCAAAAAAGTCCCATAATTTTCCGATTTTTTTCTTGACATTCTCATCTTTATCCTGTAATCTTTTTACACTCCGGTAGAATTATGGAGAAGGTGGTGAGAAAGTAGTTACATTTCAGGCTTTCTTCCCACAAATACCGGATGTAGTTCAAATAAGCCAGGAGCGGAAACTTAAAAGCCGTTATTAATGCTCCGGCAGTAAAATTTGGACTCAAAATCATATTTTATTACGACAAAGGTCAAATGAAAGGAGGTCGTGATGAAAAAGATACCAATTTCTCCGCCGACTTAAGGCAATTGAACATATCCCAAACATTAATGTTCATACTTAATTTTCGGCTGAGACTATACCAGCCAGGATTAATTAAAGTTTGGCAGCATGGAAAGCTGCCATATAGAAAGGGTTAGGATGATGAAAATATCAGAAACAATTGTTGGCACAAAAAAATATCTTTTAAAAACAAAGAAAAATAAAATCAGAAAGCTTAACAGATTAAACGTGAAAACTTCCGTGTTAGTCTGGGCGATTCTTGGCGTAATATTTGCGAGTACCAACGCTCTCGGCACCGTCGTTATGAGTTCTGATGTACCTAAAATTATTCCGGATGATGACCCCGCTGGCATAAGCAGCACCTTGGACTTTCCATCAATGATAATCGGGGATGTGGATTTAATCTTAACAATCACTCACAACTCTGTTCTGGACTTGCACATCGAGTTGCAATCACCGGCAGGAACTACTGCTGTCTTGCTGTTAGATGGGTGGAGTGAAGGAGGAATTCTCACTGGAATGGGATACCCAAATCCAAATTTTCTTAACACGCATTTTGACGACGAGTCGAAAACGAGCTTACATGAGGTAAAAGCACCATACACCGGCTCTTTCAACATCGACCGGTCTGACATGCCTGGTAATGATAACATGAGTTTTTTCTATGGCCAAGATGCCGGTGGTACCTGGACCTTATTCGTATCAGACGGAGCTGAATGGGACGAAGGCACTCTGGTAGAGTGGGGCCTGGAGATTGTACCTGAACCGGCCACGGTCATGCTTCTCGGCCTTGGTTCCCTGGCTTTGCTCAAAATGCCTCGTATAAAAATTTAACGGCAAAAAACGCTCAGACAACAGCCAGGATAAGATATGGTTAAAGTAGAGAATCGGTTCTCTACTAAGCATTTTTATGCGCGATTTCCGTACCAATGTCTATACGGGCCGCTGACTAATTATTGTTCAAGTCTTTCTTTATTCCTCAATATATCCTTTCCAGCTTTTTCTTTGTGCATTTATCTCTTTACAGCTAAAATAAATCCGTGTTATCTGTAGTTGAAAAAACAAAGAATCGTTCTTTACACATTCGCAACTGCGGCCTTGCTGACTTCCAGAAGATTTTGCAACTTCAGCACGACCTGCAGGAAAAAAGACGCACAGACGAAATACCCGACACCGTCTTAATAACTGAACATCCTCCTGTTATTACTCTCGGCGCCAGGAAAAACGCCAACATACTACTGGCGGATGTCGGCGCTCTGACCGAAAAAGGGATTGACGTTGTTAGCATACGCCGAGGAGGTGGCACAACAGCACACAACCCCGGACAAATCGTCTTTTACCCAATCCTGAATTTACAGCAGTTAGGCCTCGGCATTAGCGAGTATATACACAAGCTCGAAGAAATAGGAATAGAGCTGTTGAACCATTTCGGAGTTAACAGCCGGCAGCGAAAGGATTTCCCCGGCCTATGGATGGGTAAGAAAAAAATCGCATCCATCGGAGTACGCGTTTCAAAATTCGTCACATACCACGGAATGGCGATAAATATTCAAAACGACCTGAGCATCTTTGATTATCTTGTTCCCTGCGGCCTTGAAAACATCGAAATGACGTCAGTCCTCAAAGAAACCGACAAACGCCATTCAATGAATACAGTTGTCAAAATTCTAACCGACTTGTTAATAAAGCACTTCTCAAATACAAAGACAACCAAACACATACAACGAACCACAAATCACGAGCCACGTAAACTTCCCCCCTGGCTCCGTCGGCCTCTGCCAGCCGGCCATAAATATAACCAGACGGATAAGGTCTTAAACTCACTTGGTCTGCAAACAATATGCACGAATGCAAATTGTCCGAACCGTGGCGAATGCTGGTCCAGAGGTACTGCTACCGTCTTGATTTTGGGCAATATATGCACTCGGAACTGCAAATTCTGCTCGGTTTCAGTCGGCAAACCTGCACCACCGGACCCGACCGAGCCGGACAAACTCGCCGAGATGGCAAAACAAATGGGCTTAAAATATCTGGTTATCACAAGCGTCAACCGTGATGACCTTGCCGATGGCGGCGCAAGCCATTTTCGCGATTGCATCAACATAGTAAGAAAAAAATGTCCCTATATAAAATTTGAAATCCTCACACCTGACTTTCGCAACTGTCAGCAAAATGCCCTTGATATTCTCAGCGTTGCTTTGCCTTTTATCTTTGCTCACAATGTTGAAACAGTACCATCCCTTTACAAAATCGCCCGAGCCGGCGGCAATTACCAACGCTCTTTAAAGCTGCTCAAACTTGCCAAGAAGTCCCTGCGCATAGCAAACAATGGTGAAATAATAACTAAGTCTTCCATTATGCTTGGCCTGGGTGAGACAGATGAGCAAGTTAAGCAGGTTTTAATGGACTTGCGGGAAGTCGGATGCAGCCGAATCACGATTGGCCAATACCTTAAACCGTCGAAGGATTCGCTCGAAGTTGCAGAATATGTAACACCTGAAAAATTTGAATTTTGGAGGCAAAGGGCGCTCGACCTTGGTTTTTCGTGGGTAATATCGAAACCCTTCGCCCGCAGCTCATATTTCGCTGAACTGCAAAATACGTAGAAAAAAAGATAAAAAAAGTCTGAAATAGGGTGGAATTTGAGGGTTTTGGAGGAAATTCTGGAAATTAGGGTTGTTGGCGCTATTGATAATGCAGATATTATAGGACTATTACGCTTTTGGGTCAAAAAAGGGGGTAAAAATTGACAAAAATAACCACAGATTGCACAGATTTTGATGGAAATTGATAGAAATTTGCAAAAAACTGCTGAAAAAATGCAAAAAAAGTCAAAAATTTAACGCGGTTTTTTGCAAGTAATTTGTGAGTGGTGATTGGTTAATTACCCGGCTGAGCGGGCACAAGTTGGGGAGGTTTGAGCAAAAATGCTTGCTTTTTTGCACCTATTTTTGGAGAGATTTGGGTAAAAAATGAGTAAAAAGACAGGCACGGAGGAACAAAGGTACAAAAGTTCAAAGATACAGAGGTGAGAAGGGGAGAGGGGAGAGCAAAAATGAACGGTTTTTTAACCAATGATTTCGCAGATTGGCGCGGATTTGGTTTGCCACAGAGGACACCGAGGACGCAGAGAATTAAAGATATTAGCCACAGATTTCACTGATTGACACGGATTATTGCTTTGACGCAGATTTTTTTCTCATATACTCATTGACGCATCAACGCACATCATTGCTCCACACTAAACTTCTTTGGAGCGTAACCCACCACTTGGACCCATACGAATTTGAGTTTGAAGGAATCCATTGAGATGGGCTTGGAATTATATTTAAATTCGCGAAGTGGTAACTGGCCAAAACCTTTAGGGGTTACTTTTCCGAGCGGCCTTTTAATATCCAGGTGCCGTTCGTTTAGAAATACTACCCCGCCGCCGGTCCACTGCTGTGTGCCTCTGTTCCACACATAAACGCTTTCGTTTAATATTTTTACCTCAGCTTCTAGTTCCGGTTGTTTTTTCGAGCCGCAGGACCATAGCAGTGTGCCTGTAAAG
>CAZUTR010000025.1:0-16233 GCA_964623545.1 uncultured Pirellulales bacterium
TGGTTGTAGCATTTTTTCTTTATGTCTACATTCTCAGTCCATCTGACGATAAAGTCGCAGCAAATACAAAAGACGCAAAAGTAGTTCAAGAACAACTGAAGTATCAACAGGAAAGACTTCAGGATATAAGAGAGTTGATTTCAAAGAAGCGTCGAGAGATGGATTATTATTATAATCGTCGACGGGTCGAACTGCGTCAAGGAACGGGACGTAGACTAATCAGGAGTTCAGGCGGGCGGTATGGGTCAGATGTATACTGGATAGCAGATGATGATTTGGACTGGGAGCTTTTCCATCTTGAAGAGCAAAGGAAGGCAGACCTGGTCGACCTGGAAGCGTACGAAAGACGTTTGAAGAAAGAAGTTTCGTTGGCAATAAGCGATATAACAAGCGAACCTGAAACAACATACGGAGTGGTGACGGCAATATTTGAGACTGAGGGAAGTCCTTCGGCCTTGATTGATGGTATCGTTGTCAGAGAGGGACATATAATACATGGTGTTAAAGTTCTGGATATACAAAAGGACAAAGTGGAGTTTGCGGACGGCAGGAAAAAACGAATACAACGAGTAGATGAAGAGCCAAATCCGCCCTGGAAAAAATTAGATTTAGACGATTCTGAATGGGAAGAATATCTCAAGGAAACGGAACTTGCAAATAAACAAGCAGATTATGAAAGATTGCTTAAACTGGCCTCGAAAGCTGAAGCCGATGGTGAGCTACAGACGGCATTGAATTGTTATATAAGAGCACAGGATTGCACGGATGAATCATTACAAGAAAGAATTGACTCTTTAAGAGTGCAAGTATGGCTTGACAAAGCGCGGGTTGCTGAGGATGAGGGGAAATTATCTGATGCGGTCAACCTTTACGAAAATATTGAGAAGTATACGGGCGAGGAGACACATCAGGATAAGATTAATTCGCTAAGGTCAGTAATAGATGAAGAACAAAAACAAAAGAAATTCGCTTGGCATTTTTCCTATGCCAAGGCCAACGACAGCAAATTACGAGGCACAGAAGCGCTGCAATCCCTGCGGCAAGCACTTGAGCTTGAGCCGAACAACTCCGAAGCTTTAGAATTAAGAACAAAAATAGAGCAATATTATGATTCTTCTATGTTAAGCTTAATAAACAGTAATCCTGGAGATACACATCTTGAAATTTCATCATACGAAGCTAGCGAATTAAAGGAACTGCAGCAACAAACAGCGGCTCGCTTAGGTTTGCAGGTTGAGAAAATAATCAGTTTAGGCAATAAAGCTGACATAGAGTTTGTACTTGTCCCCGCAGGTGAATTTATAATGGGTTCGGAAGAATCTGCCGGTCCGGCACATGCTGTAAAAATCACGAAACCTTATTATATAAGTAAATATGAAGTAACTCAACGCCAATGGGAAAAAGTGATGGGCAATAATCCAAGCCACTTCAAAGCGGGTGACCCAAAAATTATTTTAGATAGAAAAATGTTTGTTGAAGACCCAAACTTACCTGTTGATAGTGTTTCCTGGGATGATGCAGTGGAATTTTGCACAAAGTTGAGCGAAGCTAAGGGCTTGCACTTCTATCTTCCAACCGAAGCACAATGGGAACACGCCTGTAGAGCCGGTACCAAGAGCGTGTTTTACTTTGGTGATGACCAAGGTGGGCAGCGGCTCCAAGAGTATGCATGGTATAGTGATAACAGCTATCGAAATACGTTTGCTACAACACATCCAGCTGGGCAGAAGATACCAAATGGATTTGGTTTATATGATATGTATGGGAACGTATGCGAGTGGTGTTGTGACTGGTACGAGGAGCTGTATTATAGCAGAAACATCAGCATAGACCCTTTAGGCCCGCCAAGTGGTTTAAAGAGAGTTGCTCGTGGTGGCTGTTATAACAGTGAGGAAAGTGAATGTAGTTCAGCGAGCCGTTGGTCTTTTATTCCAAGTGAACAAATGCCTGCTTGTGGTTTTCGCATAGTTATGGATTTGGAATAATAGAAATAGCCCCGGGCACAGGTCCTTCGTTAATACTACGGAGGGCAAGCAGGTCACGGGGCCAATCAATCCCATAATAAATTAATATTTAAATATTAAAAACGAACCCCCACCGCAGGGGAGGGGGCTAGAAATTTCGCCATTATGGCGACGATGGGTACAACCCCAACATAAAATTTGGGGCTAAATATAACGTTCTTTATTGTAGTGTTGATAGTACTCCGGCGGCGACCATCTGACTCTGTATCGCAGCTAAGGTGCCTTCGAGACGAGCAAATTGAAGGATTAGCCGGTTCTCCCTTTGCTCCAGACGATATTCCTCATCCTCAATCTTGTCATCAAGCAAATCAATCTGGTCCTGTATGTGGTCCTGGTCCACTATGATAGAGCCAACGGTAGCTTTTAACATTCTGTCGATGGCATCTTCGATTTTACCGGTAAAGCCCTGCTTGATGCGAACGGTGGCGGAAGTTGTTGAGCTTGGTGTTCCCGTTGTCGGGACCGTGAGTTGAAGACTACATTCGGGGTAATCGGGGTCGCCATTGTCGTTAAAAGTGCTTATGCCCGTGGCGTAGCCGCCGCTGTAATCCATATCGCGATAAGTGGATTCGGTCGAGAGTTTTATTCTGACAGCAGTAGTGTTGCCGCCCGCGTCGAACTCCACCTGTACATCATACTCGCCCGCTGTTGTGTAATCATTGGCATCGTAAAATCTGATGCTGTTGCTTGTGCTGCTTCCTGTTTTGTCCGCGCCGATTAATGCGAGAACACCCATATAGTCATCGGCGATTGCTTCGTCAAATTTGGTTGCGTCCAGAGACAACATGCCATCTGCGTCAATGTCGATACCTATATGGCCTGGCGTTAAATAGGTGTCGAAGTCCTCAATGAAGCCATTAGTTTGCTCAATGATGGGTAAGCGAAACTGGTTGGCAATGGTTGAAACAACATAATCGCCCATTAATACGCCGGCGGTCTCCGTGACATTATTATAGCCGGTCGTTTCCTTAATGTGGGCTATAGCTTCATTGTAGGCCTCTATCATTTTAGTTAGTTTATCTTTAATGGATTGGATATCTCTTGTCAGAGTTATTTTTTCGCCATTAGCATCGGTAGTGTCGTGAAGATGAAGGGCTACGCCGCTGATGACATTATCAATCGTGTTTGAGCTTCTGCTTATGTAACCGTCGCTTCCCTTTGTTTCCTCCATCGTGTAGTTCGAATTTTCTGACTGGTCGAGACCGGCGGGGTTAATCGAAATCATAGAGACATCACCGACGGTATCAAGAAACGTAAACGTTATTGCACCGCTTGCCAGGCCACTTGCGCCTCCTCCGACGGTGATGTCGTCAGTTGAGACGTTGGATAATGCTTCAAGAGCGGCTTTAATGTCATCGGTGTTAGCGTTGTAGTTTATTGCAGCAGTTGTCTGGCCGTCATAAGTCAATGTATAGGTACCGCTGGCCGGTGCTATGGCCGGTGTCAATGTCTGTATTTCGGCGATGGCGGCGGTCGGAGGATAACCGTCAACCTTGATTTTTGAGTCCTGTGCTGATTGAGTTTTAATAAAGCTGGATTGAGTGTAGCTTTCAAGGTCGGCTGGAATGCTGCCACCCTGCGTCGATTGGCTAATGGCAGGAGTGCTCAAATCTGTAGTTCCAGAGCCGGGGTCGTAAGTCAATGTAAGCTGCATTTGGCTTGTGCCGCTGGTCTTGTCGGTAAGAATAATCTCGCCATTTTCCAATCTTGCAACGGCTCTGCCGTCGAATGCATCGTTGATTTCCGAGATGAGATGGGAGAGCTTGGTATTTTCATTAACGGGAAGCTCGCCACTTATACTGTTGCCGTTATGGTCGGCGCCGCCAATAACAATCTTTACATCACTTCCCCAGGTTCCGACAGTAAACTGGTCGAGGTCCTCAATTTCGGAATTCAGCGTGGCATTATCGTTGTTGACGGTGAAAGCAGACTCGGCCTGCCGTACTTCGGTGTTGCTTGAATTGATTGAAATGCTGTAGTCTGAGCCGGCGTCGTTAGCATTGAGCACAAGATGATAGGCGTCGTTATGGTAAAGGAGACTTGCGGTAACGCCCGGATTTTCTGCATCATTGTTAATGAGGCCGACCATGTCCTCAAGTGTTGTGGTATCGGTAGTCGTTACGCTGGTTTCCTGATTGTTGTATGAATAAATGAAAGTACCGGCGCCGACATAGTTTTCGGCATACTCGGAGCCGGTGGAGTGTACCCATCGCTCGGCGGTCGCCAACTGGTTTATAACGACCGTATGATTGCCTTCGAAAGCGCTGCTTGTTGCGTCAGCAGTAACTTTGTCCTCGTCGCTGGTGGCGGTTGAGAAGCAGCGAAGCTCATCGGCATTGGAAAGAGCTCTTACGGCAGTTCTCAAATTTCCCAGTTTGGACTCCAAAGTGCTTAAGGCATCCTGCCTTTCTTCCCAGATGCTTTTGCGATTTTCCCAAATGTTGAGCGTGCGACGTTCGACCGCCATCAACTGAGCTATGAGCGAGTCAGTGTCGATGCCCGTCTGAAGACCTGGAAGACGTATTGTTGACATTTTGCTAATCTCTCTTTTAGTTAATATACTTTTTTAATAATCTCCATGTGTGCGTTAAAATAGCGCCCGTCAAAGATTATTATCGCTCGAAAATATATTTACTTAACTACTTGTTTTACAAATAGTTGGCATTATCGTTATAAAAAGGTTCTTTGGTCTTATAATTCATTTACGCCGGCAGTCTTGTGCTCGAGTTCGGTTGTTTCCGAAAGCTTTTGTTTATAGTCATCAGCGAACCTGCGAAAAAACTCACTGAATCGGGTCATTGGGCCATCAGCGTGTTTGTAGAATGTTTTCATCAGGTATTCGATATACTTTTGTTTTTTCAAAAATTCATCGCTTATATCTGCAATTTGCGGATATAAAAGCTCAGGTGGATAAATCGAGACCATATCATTAAGTGCCTGAGCCATGATGCGGTTTCTTGCCTTGAGCTTAAATGAATTGCTGCTTGGCAGTCGTCTGTAAAAATAAGTTGAGTGCAGGTCAACCCTTTTGAAATTTATATTCAGCGCAGTCTCGCACAAAAATACAAAGTCCTCAACGGTATCAACTTCTTTATACAAACCGACTCTGTCAAAAAGCGATTTTCTCTTTAGACTTCCCGGATTGGGAATCGGTCCGAAACAGTTTTCGAAAAGAAAAGCGGGCAGCAAACGATTATCGGAAAAAACCAAATAGTCCCATTCGGTGCCTGTAGGATTTGCGTATTCATCTGTAAGAACAAATTTTGCAGGATAAAAGTAGTCAGCTTCAGGATGGTTTTCGGCAAAAGTGACCATTTTTTCGATATAATCAGGAGCGATGAAATCATCCGAATCAACGCCAAGGATGTATTTGCCCTTTACTTCATTGATTGCTCTGTTCATTCCCGAAGCGAAATTTTTGTGCTCTTTATAAATGTAGCGTATCCTTTGGTCTGAGTAAGATGAAATTATTCCGGCAGTTTCGTCAGTGCTGCCATCGTCAACAATCAACAATTCAAAATTTTTAAAAGTTTGAGCTAAAACAGAGTCGATGGCCTGGGCAATATACTTTTGTGAGTTGTATGTAACCATATATACGGAAACAATTGGTTGGGTTTGTAAGTTTTTTTGATTGTTAAGAAATTCAAAGAGTTCGTCGAATTTTATGGTTACATTAACGGCCATCCATAGAAGTTTATCATCAAGGTCTCTGGTTTCTATAAACGGTGGTAATTCGAAATCAATCAAAAGTCTCTTTTCGTATAACATTCGCATCAATATAAAGTACTGCTCCACATCATGATAATTTGCTCTTGCCTCTTTAATTGCCTGTCGAAACAGCAATTCGTAAGAGGTTAGATCTGCAGAGGCCGAATCAGCACATCTTTTGTGCAGAGCGTTTATCCTTGCTTTGACCATGGACATAATACTTATGTTAATTTTGTTTTTGGAATGGGATATTGAGTTCGGTAATTGGCGGTAAAGATAAAGGCATTTGTCAACAAATTTGAGACGGGTGACTTCTTCCATCTTATGAATGATGTCAATGTCTTCGGCATAAAGTATGTTCTCATCGTAGCCGGAGGTTTTAAAGTAATCATGAATCTTGAAGGTTTTGAAGTGACTTACAACTTGTGCGTCGAGAGTCGATTTTCCTGGTTGTATTTGAGCACAGAATCCGACACGTTTTTGATTAAGATTTTCATCACAATAAGCGAATTGTGAGTATATGAGGCCGCAATCGGGAAACCTGGTGTGATGTTCATACATTGTTTCAACGGCCTGCGGCAGCAAATAGTCGTCACTGTCCAGGATACCAAAGTATTCCGAGCGGGCATTGGCGATTGCGGTTTTCAGCGAGGCGGTATAGCCACAGTTGTTTTTGTGCTTAATCAGTTTTATACGCTCGTCATTCTGGTATTGTGAGATAATTTGAAGAGAATTATCCATCGAAGAGTCGTCAACAATAATCAATTCCCAGTCCTTAAATGTCTGGTTTAAGACGGATTCGACGGCTTGGCCGATATATTCGGCATGGTTGTAATTGGCCATTACTATAGAGAATCGCGGTCTGGTGTTTTCGTTCGGCTGGTCGGAAATTTGTTTGAAGTACAGTTGTGTTTCCTGATGGCAGGCGTTTGGGACAAAATCTGAATATCTTTCAACATCAATTCTTATACGGTCGTCAAACATCTCGGCTAAGACAGCTGCTGAGTATATCTTGTTATTGGAGGAACGGTTGTTCCAGACAGATTGAACCTTATTTACGGGATTGCAAAAAGTGACCGAGTACTCACAGCAAAGCAGTGCGGGTTTGTACTCAGCGAATTCGCATGCGTTTGTCGCCATTTGGCTTTCAAGCACATTCGGATTGTTAAATTCCAGCTTATCCAACAGTGCAAGAACATCTGATGTTCTATAAAACGAACTTGACAACTCAAGTGGATAGGCAAAATCGAACTCGGCCTGCGTCCAGTTGAACTTCAATATCCCGGTATCTATCTGCCGGAATGCGGGCAAAGACTGTTTTTTGTTGCGAGGATAGCAGTAATTGGTATTTTTGCCTAATCTAAGTGAAAAGCCAATTGCATCGGTGTTTTTTTGCAAGTAGTCTGCAATATCAATAAGACGAAAATCTTTGACAAAGAGGTTGTCATCAACCAAAAACAGTACATAGTCATATTTATCGATAGTAGTCGATACCTGTTGTTTGAAATTGCTTTCTTCTATAAACAGTGCATTGTTATACTTTTCTTTGAGCGAGTCGTATTGGCGTTGGTGTAACTGGTTTGTTGTTTTGTATAAGACGTGTAATTTTATTTGATTGCTATCAGCGCAATGCAAAAGAAATGAATCTAATGTTGCCTGGAGCTGCATAGCTCTGTCTTTGCTGAATATCAGGCCAACGATGTTTTTTTTCACGTTGGATTTTTCCGACAGATTTTGCTGCCACATTAAACGCCTTGGGTTTGGAAGCTGTATAGGGACGAAGTGTCGCCATCGCTTCAGTAATAATTCAATGTCGGCATTGCTTGCCTGGAGATTTTCTTTCTTTCGCCTGTCAAGGATATTATTATGAGTGACTAAACAGCCGGGCAGGGGAATAATCTGTTTGGCTTTTTCGTATAGCTTCAGGCACAAATCGCTGTCCGCACAGTAAAAGCGGTAGGCTTCGTCAAATCCGTGGACTTGTCTGAAATAGTCTAATCTGAGCAGGCCATAGTTCATTAAGAACTTTTGGCCGTAAGTAAAATCGATTCCGAAGTCGGCCCATTGATGGTTTGTGGGGAAAAGGTTTTTATAGAAGAAAATTCCGCCAGCTATGTCATCGCTTTGTTTGTTTAGAACTTCGAGTGCTTTCGAGATACAATCTTTTCCGAATATAATATCATCGCTGGCGTACATTGCCCACTTTCCGCGAGCTTTGGAAAAGCCGAAGTTATATAACTGCGACCAGGAATGCTTAGCGGCGCCTAAATGTTCGGCCTCGTTGTAAATCTGAGAGACATCGTGTTTCTGCAGTACATCGGATGTATTGTCAGATGAATCACCTGACACAACTATTATCTCGTAGCTTATGCGATTGGCTGCATTTTCAAGACTGGTGAGCATCTCGTCGAGCATTTGAGCCCGATCCTTAGTGCAAAGTACAATGCTGAGGCAGGGTTCGGTTTGTTGATAATCGGTGTCGTGGATTGTGTATTTGGCCTCATGGACGAAAATATCTTTTTTCTTTTGCGAAGGGACTAAAGCATTTTGTTTGTATGTCAGCTCATTATCGGCGTAATGAAGCTTGGACGAACGTAGCTCCAAGAAATCAATGATACAGGGAAAGATAACTTCTATTGACAGATTATCACTATCTTCACGATTGTTTTTTATAAGGTCAAGATGGTGATAAGCCGCAATTATTTTTGTCAGGAGAGCTTGTGGATAATCTTCAAAATCTGAATTAAAGTTTTCGTCAATTCTTTTTTGCAAATATCCAAGAAACCTCTTCGCCAAAAAATCAAAATGTTCTGCATTGCATTTACATAATTTCTTAAGATGATATGCAAATGGAGAAATAAGTTTCTTTATTTGGAGTCCCTCTAAAGTGGCGACCAACGGCATCCAATAATCCCAGCAGGGCATTCCCATACAGAAGTCGGATTCTGGAAAATACCATGTCAGCGATTTGTCGAAAAAGAAGAAGTCGAAACCGGCTTCGTAAACATCACCCTCTAAAATTTTTAACGAATCGACATCAATTCTTGACCCGTAAACAATAGAATCCATTGTGTATTTTTTAATCGAAGAACTAATTCCTTCGTTTCCAAGCAAGTAAATGTCCGAGTTTACAATCCCACAAACTTCAGAATCGGCGTTTTTGAGATATTCCAAGAAATCGTCAAGGTAAATAACGGGCTTGCCAAACGTTTGTCTGCCATCACGCTTTGCCTGAACAAATTTGATGTCTGGAAATGATGGCTGCAATACCTCGATTTCTTCGGCATAGTTTATCGAAACAACATTAAAACCAAGCTTTATCCAACTTTTTATTGCCTCCGACTGTCTATCAATGTTTTTAGGTGAAATATTCGTAGCAATAGTCACCTTGAAATTATCTCTGTTCGATATAGGTTCTGGTGCCGGCGGCATGTAAACTAGAGCATTGTTTTTAACATAAGCAATTTCCTGATTGATTAAAAGTTCTGCTTCCCGGTTGTATTTTTCTTTGAATAATTTTGTTTTTTGATTTGGATGATGTCGAAAGCCGGCAAGTACAATATCTACTGTGTATAATTGTGCATATCTGAAAAAGCGTAACCATAACTCAAAATCGCCGGCAAATTTTAAATCTGTTTTCAATTTTTCCCCGGACTTTTGCCAAAGCGTTCTCTTCCAAAATGTACTTTCCTGCTGGATGTAATACTTTTTAGGTCCGGGTTGAATAAAGTTTTCTCTGCACCACGAGGGTAGCCAACCGACGTTAATTATTTGTCCGTCTTTGTTCCATGACGTGGGTCTGCCGGTTATCCACTCGACGTCGTAATACTTTTCGAAGATATCGGCGACTTTAAACAGAGAATCAGGGTGGTATTTGTCATCGGAATTGAGCCAGGCCATAATTTCTCCGGTGGTTCTTCTGAAGCCCTGGTCTATAGCATCGTACTGTCCACCATCAGGTTTGCTTTGCCAATATGTGAGATACTTTTCATATTTTTTGATAATCTCAACAGAACCATCGTTACTGCCTCCATCGATTATAATGTATTCAAGGTTGGGATAATTCTGGCTTAGAATTGAGTCGATACACTCCTCCAAGAACTGGCCTTGGTTAAATGATGGGGTGACTATCGAAATCTTTGGATAATTAAGGGATGTACGTTTATCATTGTATGACCTGATGTTCATGTTGCTTTGTTCATTCAGCGTTCCCGGGTTGTAAAGGTTTTTGGACATATTTTTCTTTCATATGATGCCTTCGGTTTTAGCCTTTATCCACATCACTATGAATTAAATATTCGTGCGATAGGCTCCTATAGTCTTTTTGCCTTTGCGAATCTGGGTTAGCTGTTCAGCGATATCAGCTTTTTGAGCTGAAAGAGCCAGGCACAGGGCCTGGTACATCTCTTGCAACTTTAAGCGGTGATTTTCGAATTCAGGCAATTTTAAAAGACCTTTCTCAGTAATCTTTTGCGAAAGAGAAGCGGCCCCGTTAGTCAAGGCCTGTACGTCACTGATTTTGCCCTGTCGAGCCAGTTCTATTTGCTTTTCTAATATCTTCTGTAATTTTTCCAGCAGAAGTCTGGATTTGTCATCACTCATATATTATGAATACTCTTTCTTAGCGATTTTATGTTCTACTTCTTCCAAAAGAGCAGCAGCGTCCTGATTTGCAGGGTCTAAAGCCAGGATATCCAGAAGAGTTTTTTTCGAACGTTCCAGGAGATTGTCTTTTACATAAAGAGCAGCTAAAGAAAACATAACGGAGGTGTCTCCAGGATGTATATCCAGATAAGCTTCGAGGTAATGAGTGACCTTGTTAAACGAACCCATCTGGCAGGAGGTTTGAAACAGGCCGAGCAATGCTGTCAGATTGTCTATGTCCAGCTCCAGCGACTTTAAATACGTATCGAATGCCAACTTGTAGTCACCGGTTTGTTGCGCTACAATAGCCAGACCAGTATGTGCCTTAGAGCAGTCCGGTGCGAGTCGAGCAGCAACTCTAAAGGCAATCCGGGCATCATCCAAAAGATTTTTTTGCAGTGCAACTACACCAAGTCCTACGTAGGGTTGTGGTTCATCGGGATTCAGTGACGCGGCCTTTTCATAGTATTGCTGGGCGTAGTCGTAATTGCCTACTGAAGTGTGGCAGTCACCCAATTCCTGTAATACTTCAAATCGCTGTGTAGTGTTTTCTATCTGTTCGAGATTTTTCTGTTTAATGTCCATGTTGGTTCATTTCTTTCAATATGTATCCATTTTGTAAAAACCTAAATGTATTGTTGTTGCATCTGGAGCTGATGCCATAGACTGTTGGATGGGAAATCAAGAATTTGCTCCGCCTTTTCGAGTAGCTGGATTGCTAATTCGGGTTTCTTTTTTAGATTGAGTTTTGCCTCCAGCAGAAGTGTATCTACAGTAAATCGATTTTGGTTAACTTCGTGAATGAGGTTGTTTGCTTTTTCATATCGGCCGGCTTCGAAATAAGCATTAGCCATCAATCCTTTTATCAATAATTGGTTTTGGTAATTTTCAGCAATGTATTCAAATGTCTGAGCAGCTTTTAACCAATTGCCATTTTTCTGCTCGGTTTTGGCCTGTTGAAGTAACTGGTCGTACTGAAACGGAATTTCTTCGGGAAGGACACGCCTTATCGTGATGTCAGCAGCTTTTATAGCCGCTCGCATTGTGAGTTTCGGAAAGCTCTTAAGAGCGTGCTCCAGGTCCTTCTTTTTTATTAAAACCGCCCAGTATTTTTCGGTTGAGTCCTCCAGTTCCAAAGCTTGCCTGAGAAGCGGTGTATCTTCGGAATTGTTAATCAAAGTATAGAGAGAATCCTCCACCCAGAGATTTCTGATTGGAAACCCCTGCGGTACAACAGCAATGTATTCAGCGTCACATTTTGTCAAGGCAGCATCAATACGTTGATTTTGCGATGTGTTCGGAGCTACCGGTACAGTAACAATGTTGGGAATATCTGTATGGAGTTTATCGATGTCAGAGGACAGCAGCGGCAGGTAAATCTGATAAGGATAGAAGGTGTATTGGCAGATGGAATGGAGCGTATTATTCGTTTGTTCATCTAGCTCATTTGTTATGAGAATGATGGACATATCTTTTATTTTTGACCAGGGCTTTGGGGGGCGGGTTGTTCGTATCGTCAAGAAATTTTTGAGGTATTCATCGTGGTTTTTTCGTCGCTGGACAGAGATTCTGTCAGAGTCGCCGATGGGATGATAAAATTCGCCGGTGATATTATTGACATGAAAAAAATCTGTGAAGAATGTAAGTCTGCGTGTTAAATCCCAGTCAACAAGAATGTTAAGCTGTTCATTGAAAAGGCCCGTTTTTTCCAGTAATTCTCTGGTGTGCATCAGACTTACGTGCAGTGTGTGGTTAAAGCATAACATAAAAAAGCGATCGAAGTCTCTGCTGATATCGAGGACTTTGCTTAGAACTTCCCGACTGCCGTCAGGCCGAACTCGACAGAATGTCCTGTATAAATCACTATATGCAGCTCGGTAGTTGCTATTTGCTTCCAAAATACCTACTAGTGTTTCAATATGATTGGGATAGTATAAATCATCATCATCGATATAAGCGATGTATTTGCCCTGAGCACGGGATAGTGCCTGGTTTAATGAAAAGGCCTTGCCTCGGTTTTCTTGCCTGTTTATGAAAATAATTCTTGGGTCATCAAATGAGCGGATAATGTCGCTAACATCCTCTCCACCATCTTTGATAACAAAGATTTCAAGATTGTTAAAATTCTGATGCACTACGCTTGAGAGCGCCACGGGCAGGTACCTTCTTCTGTTATATGTAGACATTAAAACGCTGACAAGCGGCCAGGTTTTTATCTTATAGTTTTTCACAATTTTAAAATCTGCTATTTTTTTATTGGTTGATTATCGAAAAACAACGTCGTTCTCTAATGTCTGTGCATTTGTCATCGGTGAAAAGCCAGAATCAATATTTATTGATTGATTTTCCAATTCTATTTCTGTTTCGAGCTGTGTGAAAATATCGTTTACCTTATTCAACTGGCTTTGGAGTGAATATTTTTCTTCAACAAATTTTCTGTATTTCCTCGGCTCGTATGTATCGGAGAGAATCTGTTCGCAGAATTCTTCCGAGATGTTGAACAGAAATTCCGAGGGGAAGACATATTCGGCTCCGAGGAAGTTATGAATAACTGGCTTGATACCGCAGGCCATCGCCTGAAGTATTCCAACCGGAACACCTTCACAAATTGATGTTGAGACTATATATTGTTTGTCCTGAAGCCAGGTGACCACGTCATGTTGCCAGCCTTCAAAGAAGACAACATCGCTCAGGTCGAGAGCTTCAACCATATGCCTTAAATATTGCTCAAGGGCCTGATCCTGAAAGCTGCCGGCGAAAAACAGACGGTAGTCTTTGTCAATGTAATGCAGCTTTTGCATGCACTGAAGAACAAAAGCCGGGTTTTTTATCATCCTGATGTTGGCTAAGAAGGCGATGTTCTTGCCGCGTTGACGTTCAGTATAAATGAACTTGTCGAGATTGATTCCGTTCGGAACGGTGATTAGAAATGTTCGGTTTTCAAGATATGGTACTTTTCGCAGCAGTGTTTGGGTAGTAGCTTTATTGCCAACGGTTATGAGGATGTCGATGTTATCCCAGTTTACCTGTTGAGGCCATTGCTCATATGCTTCATATCGGTGTAGGCGAATAATGTTTTTACAGACTTTTGGGAATCTGGAGCCGATTGAGGCGAGATTCGTGCACCACTCGAACCATGATATGTCACTCCATTTCATCAATTCGAATAACTCATCCTCGGAGGTGCCTTCAAAAACGCGCACCTGGAATCGCTGTTTTATAAACTCGGTGATTTCGTTAAGAAATGTTGTACCATCAGCACCGCAAAAGAATGCTATCTTAGGTCTTTGTGAACGAATCACTTCGAGTGTCGGCCTGAGAATCTCCTGGTCGGACCAGACTTGCAATGAGCGAAGTAGTGTCTCAACGGCATTGGCTTTGTCCTGTCGGTTAAGAAAAAGGGTTGCAGTTCTGTTAAGTACATCAGCGTTTAATATCTCCAGTCGCTGCATATCATCAAACAGATCCATTGCCTGTTTAGCCTTTCCATCGGCGATGAAACATTCACATAAGTTCCATAATATTTCAGCCGAGTCCGGCATCAAGTTTTTGGCTTTAATAAAATATTCGATGGCCTCGTCTGAGCGATTCAGGCAATGAAGAATTGCGCCTGTGTCGTTAAGTGCTTCTGCATCATCAGGAGATGTTTGAAGGTGTTTTTGAATGCAGTCAAGGGCTTCTGTGTGTTTGCTGGCTTCAGCGAGATCCAGGCCCATAGTATACTCGTTTGAATAACTTTGCTTTTTCATTTGTTTGACTCCATTTTTAACCTACATCGTTTCTTAAATGGCAACGGCTTAGCAGCCAGAGAATAACCGCAATATAATTGTGCAAATTCTATGCCAACGGCCGAGATTGGAATTTGACTGCAATTTCGCAGCTCTATCTTTCAAATTTGTATAAATATCAAACATATATTTGGTTTTAATAAGATTGTCATAATCGTCCCAAAGACGATTATGACAACCGAAACCGTCACTGTTTTTGCAAGGCCGCTTATGAAGACTATTGAATAAAATCCAGAAGTGACATAGACATAAGCTTGCCTGCAACTGCTAATGACATTTGGTAGAGGACCTCATGTCGCGAAATATCTATAGCAATCTGGGCGATGTCGGCTTGCTGCAGCGTTGTGGTTTCGTCTTCCGTATTAAGTTTTATGTTTTCAAGTGTGCCATTGAGATTTTCCAAGAATCCGATTTTTGAGCCAATGGAGACCTGTTTTTCCGTGAGAAGGTTTCTTAATTCTTCCAGGGACTCTATTGATTTATTTATCAACTCTACGACTTCTGCATTTGAAAGGCCTCTTTCATTTCTTAAAATATCGCGAATATTAATAAGTGTGTTGAAGATATCGTAAGTTCCCGGGACGCGAACCATATCAACGCCGGTGCTGTCAATGTTTGTAGCATCTACATACAAGACCTGGCCATTTGAGTTTGTTACTGCAATATTGCTGATATCACCTGAGGATGGTACGGTAACTTCAGTTGCTCCATCGTCAATAGACAGCTTATAATTGCTCCCGTCATGTGTAACCGTCAACCAAACATCGCCTTTTACACTTGATGTTCCTGTTCCCGCAGCTGCGCCTGTGTCGCCTATGAAGACGGGTGTACTTCGGCTGTCTGAACAAAAAATTTCATCGCCGATATAATAGCTGCTTGAGTGCACACCGGGTGCCAGCTCTATTTGCCGCTGCTCATAACTGCCCTGATAAGTTACGCTTGTGATTTCTCCATCTGTTCTCAGGACAGTGTAAGGCGGTGAGCTGGTGTTGCTTGCCCCGAAGATATAACAGTTTAGATGTTTTGTATTGGCCAGAGAAAGCATCTGTTCAATTTTATCGTTGATATCTTCAGCAAGTCTTTCCCGATCCTCCTCGTTATAGATGCCTCCGATAATTTGTGTCAGGCTTACATTTGCTTCGGAAATATTTGAAGCCATATCTTCAATAATACTTGATGAGATTTCCAATGTGCTTGAGGCCTGAGAGATATTGTCCATGTAGTTTTCCAGAAGTCTTTGTTCGGAGTTTAGTCCCAAGACCCTATATGCCGAAGATGGGTCGTCTGATGACCGGTTTATTCGCGAACCTGAAGATGCCTGTTCCTGAAGTCGAGCCATTGCTTCGGCGTGCAGGTTCAATGCAAAAGCAACGTTATTGTAGATATTTATTAGTGTTCCGCCCATTCAGGTCCTTTATATAAATTTTGTTTCTTATATTAGCTGCATAACATTGTCGATGGTTACTTGAATCGTATTCATATATTTTGCCATTGCCTGAAACATCTGTTCAAAAATCAAAAGTTGCATAGCTTCTTCGTTGATGTCTACTCCGCTTGTCTCGGCTTGCTGGTTGGCGAGATTTTGAATTATAACCTCAAGGTTTTCCTGTCGCATTTGTTTAACAGAAATCTGCTGGCCTATATCGGTAACGAGGCGACGATAGAATTCTCCGCACGTCAAAGAGTCCAAAGTGCTAATAGTTTGATTTTTAAGTTCGGCCATTCGTGAAACATTGTTGTTGTCCGTCATATCAGATCCCAGCGATGTTGCAATCCGGCCTGGAACATCGAGAATGTCTGAGTGGACTGCAATGTTGGTCGCACTGGTGCCGGAAAAAAAGGTATTGATTCCAACTGCCGCCAACAGTCCGGAAGTGTCAGTGTCTGCAAAAACATCGACCTCAAAAGTTTCAGTGTCATTCAAGTCTCCCATAGAAAGAGAAATTTTGATACCGATGCCCACATCAATTTTATCACCTGCTGCATAACCAGAACCGACATTAAGAGTTGTAATTGTGTCTCCATCGTCGTTGGCAACGACAAGCTGCAATGAGCCGTTACCCACAGAA
>CAZUTR010000026.1:0-15834 GCA_964623545.1 uncultured Pirellulales bacterium
CCTCTTGAAAAGATGCAGAAACAGGGCTCATGTATTAGAAGGCCTTATCCTGGCAGTCAGTGACATTGATGAAATTATAGACATAATCAAAAAATCTCCCGATACGCCGACGGCAAAGTTAAACTTAATGAAAAAGCCGTTGCGACTGGCTGAAACCGCTTCCCTGAAGAAGATTCTTCCCAAGGCCTTTATAAAGGAAAAAAGTAAATCGAAGCATTTCTTGACAGGTCCGCAGGCAGACGCGATTTTAACAATGCAGTTGCAACGTTTGACGGGTCTGGAGATAGAAAAGCTTGCTAAAGAGTACGCAGGGCTCATCGAACAAATAGAGGGTTACGAGGCAATACTGGCTAGCGAACAGGCTCTGCTGGACATTATTCGTGAGGATATCCACGAAATAAAAGAAAAATACGGCGATAAGAGACATACTCAAATTGCTGCCAAAGCCGAAGAACTGGAAATGGAGGATTTGATTGCGGAAGAGGAAGTGATAGTAACGGTAAGCCACAGCGGCTACGTAAAGAGATTGCCGATTGATACATACCGCAAGCAGGGCAGAGGTGGAAGAGGTGTTATCGGCTCGGATACTAAAGAGGGAGATTTTCTCGAGCTCATCTTCACCGCTTCAACGCATGACTACTTGTTAATTTTTACCAATCGCGGCAGATGTTACTGGCTGAGGGTCTATGACATACCAAGTATGTCCAGACAGAGTAAAGGCAGAAGCATCGCAAATCTCCTAAAGCTTGGCGACCAGCAAATTGCATCCATAATTAACGTCAGCGATTTCGGCGACGAGACAGATGATGACGAAGGTGCACGACAACTGATTATGGCTACCAAAAATGGAATCGTAAAGAAGACAAAACTGTCGGCTTACAGCCACCCAAGAACCACAGGAGTCATTGCAATTAATTTAGACCCTAATGATGCACTGATTGGTGTTACGCTGACCACAGGAACCGACCATGTCATACTCGGAACGCGGGACGGCATGACGATACGTTTTGATGAGAGGAACGCCCGTTCTATGGGCAGGGCTTCAAGGGGAGTCAAAGGTATCAAGTTGCGCTCCGGAGATGCTGTGGTGGGTATGGTGATTGTAGAGGAGAAAGCTTCTCTGTTAACGGTCTGTGAGAATGGCTATGGCAAGCGAACGACTCTTGACAACTACAGGCCACAAAGCCGGGGTGGGATTGGTCTGAAAAATATCAAAACAACTGAGCGAAATGGAAAGGTCGTCGCACTCAAAGCCGTCCAGAGCGATGACGACATAATGTTGATAACCGCCCACGGAATAATCATTCGAACGGGGCTTAACGAAATACGTTCGATTGGAAGAAATACCCAGGGAGTTCGATTAATCAAGCTTAAAACGGGAGATAAGCTTGTCGCTGCTGAAAAGATAGCAACCGAAAATGCCAAAGAAACAAAAGTAAAATCTGTTGCTGAACCAAAGCCGGAACCCAAGCAAAAACCGAAATCTAAACCAGTACCAAAAGCTAAAGAAAAACCAAAATCTAAACCCAGACCGAAGTCTAAGCCAAAAGCGAAAGTGAAAAAAAAGCCGAAAACAAAAGCTAAACCGAAACGTAAACTAAAAGCCAAACCCAAAGCTAAGACTAAGTCAGTAAAAAAGAAAAAGAAGAAAAAGAAAACTCGTAAATCCAGATAATATAAACTGGTCTGAAATAGAAAACCAGGAGGGTTGAACGCATACGTAAGTTGAAGAAAGAGCACAAATTAATCTATGTAATTGCGGGCAAAGATAATTCCCTTGTCAACGCCCAGTGTCAGCAAATTGTTGAAGGGCTGTTAAAACAGGAACAAAGAGCAACAGGCCTATTTAGCATTGAGCCATCTGAAACATCAATCACTGAGGTACTGGACGAACTTCGCACTACACCATTTTTGTCGGATAAAAGAGTTGTACTTGTCAAAAACGCTGACAGGTTTATTTCTGACAATCGCCAGCTACTCGAAAAGTATTTCGACAATCCCTGTTCCACCGGTATTCTTATATTAGCCGTAAACAGTTGGTCGGCTCAGACTAAGTTGGCTAAAAAGCTTCCGAAGGTGGGCGAACTTGTAAGTGTAAAACAACCACAGCCCTGGCGACTGCCGGCTCGGCTTATCGAATATGCCCGTGACGCACACAACAAACAACTCACAAAGCAGGCGGCTGAACTTTTAGTGGAATTGAGCGGTGATGAGCTGGTCCGCCTGTATACTGAAATTGACAAGCTGGCAACATTTACGGATGACCAAAAAACTATAACAGTTGAGCACATAGAAAAGCTCATAGGCCATAATCGTTTGTTTAATGCTTTTGCGGTAATTGATTCCTGCTTAACCGGCAACGCAAGCCATGCTGTCGAACGGCTTAGAAAAATGTTTGCAGAAGACAGAACAGCCGAGTACACCGTTGTCGGCGCTTTTGCCTTTCATCTTCGAAGGATGTTTAAAGCCAAAGCTTTGCTTGAAGATAATCTCAGCCTCTCAGAAATCATCGGCAAGCTTAGAATTTGGAGCAACAAGGATGAACTTTTCGCACAATTACGGAAGGTGACCCTGAAACAGATTGGTGAGAATTTACAGCGGTTAGCTGAAATAGATTTCGAGATAAAAACCGGTCGGACAAATGCGAAAGTTGCGATGGAGCAGCTTGTTCTCAAACTTGCCTGTTGATTGTACCTCCTTTTCATCGTTTGCGTATTTTTATGAATCAAAAGCTTTATGCAAATATCATGAAAGAGCTTTGCATTTTTTATCCCAGTCAAATAAGTGCTCTTTTCGCATCGAGATGAACTCTCGAATAAGTCGATAGCTAACCTGGTCCGGCTCATTTCCTTCTACAAGCTGCTCAAAAAATCTCATCAGCATCTCACGTTCTCTGTGGAGGTCGTAAAACTCTATTGCCTGCCGGATTACCATTTTGATTTCTTTCTGAAGTCTCCACTTCTTGAGCACGTACCTGAAAACCTCTCCTTCGTTGATGGCTTTAAGCACGTCCTCTACCTCAGAATATTCCGAGAGGGCTATCCTGATGATGTGGGGGTATTCACTCTTTACGGTGTTAATAAGTTCCAAGCCGGACATCTCCGGCATCCGCACGTCTGTTATCAGTACGTGTACATCTTTCTCTGCAAGGATTTTCAGTGCCTCTTTGCCGCTATCGGCAAAAAGAAGGTCGTACGGTTCTTCCCGAAGTCCTCTTTTCAGAGACTGGAGAACAATTAGCTCGTCGTCTACAAACAATACTGTTCTTTTCTGCATTGCTTTTTATCCCGTGTTAATTCTAGGCCTTTGACCGACTCAAGAAAATGTTATCTCCATTGTGCAGTGTTTGTCACCATTGTGCATACAGGCAGTCTCACGCACCTTGAGTTGCTGACCAAAATTGATACCGACACCTAAAATCAGCCCTCGCAAGACAGCACAAAGCCCTCGCTTCGAATAATAGTGCATCAACAATCGACCGTCGCCGAGTTCCTCGTACTCAAACCGTGGTGGATCTGCGTTAGGAATGTTCTTTGTTGCTCTTTCGTGAATCAAACGCATGTTGAGCAGAAACTCGCGGGGCGATGACCCTGCTAACTCGAAATAGGTGTGGTATTGCTCTTTTAAGGTATTTGGAACAACAAATTTGCCGAACTCAACCATCACTGTTTCCATATCAAGTTTGGCAGTTTCTGACACTGCTTTTATTAGTGCATGCGTCATCTCGTCGGGGTAGTCATTGGTCAAGGCAAAAAATGGCTCATCGCAGCCGGCAATGGACTTGACCTTATCCCAAGCTTCAGCGCCGAATTTCGTCTCTACAAAATCCTGGATTCCTTTATTAATAATGCCTTTCATGATTACATTCTTTTTTTACTATCCAAAAATAGCGAATTAGTTAGGCAGCAATTTCTCCATGTGTCTTCATGTCAGATCATCTTCGAGTATGAGAATTTTCAGTGCCTTTTCAGTCTGGAAACTCATTTTCGGTCAACCCCATTGTGAGTAGTAGTTTTTGTTATATCTTCGTTAAATCCGCTAAATCACCCACCATCTAACGTGTACGAACTTGGGTTTACAAACTCGCCTTCCCTCATTTGTAAACCACGCTATTATTTCGGTTAAATTTAGCTGTACCTTTGAAACAAAGCCGATAATACCCAATTTTATTGTTATGGGGCTATTGAGTAATATTGAGGAGTGTCATATAAGACTGAGTTTGATATACATCAAAAAGATTTATTTTATAGGACGAATACTTTAAAATCCATCGGGCTTAGGATTTTAATCCTGGCTTTGCTGTTTTTATTCATGTCTTAAGGCTACTATGGGGTCAACCTTGGCGGCGTGTACTGCAGGATACAATCCAAATATTATGCCGATGGTCATGCTGATGAATAGTGGAAACAGAACACCCGCCAACGTTATGACTGTCGACATGCCCGAGAAATAGGTAATCAGGAACGGTATCAGGGTACCCACACCTAATCCAATGATACCTCCGGTAGTAGATAGGACAACCGTCTCGATGAGAAACTGAAGAACAATCTGTCTTCTCTTGGCGCCGATAGCACGGCGAATTCCTATCTCTCGCGTGCGTTCTGTCACAGAGGCAAGCATAATGTTCATAATGCCAATACCCCCAACAAGCAGACTGATACCTGCGATGGAACCCAGCACTATATTGAATGTTCGCTTTGTTGCTTCCGCCTGCTTCAGAAGAGCCAACGGCACACTTACGACATAGTCTTTCTTCTTGTGAAACCGTCCAAGCATTCTTTCAATGCCTGCCGCGGTGGCCTCAACCTTATCCACATCATCCACCTGGATAATAATCTGGTGTAGCTCTACCTTTTCCATCGTTCGTGAACCTGAGGTACGTTTGGTATATATGTCGCCGAAATATTTGCGCGCGACTTCGATGGAAATATATACATCGATTTGCTGGTCAGGTATCTGAATGTTTCCGGCCTGACCGCTTTCACTTTTGACAATACCAACTATCTCGAATTCATCGCCACCTATGCGGATGGTTTGACCTATAGTGCTTTCGGTAGCCAGTATTTTACTGGCGCCGAATTCAGTCAGCACAGCTACGGGGGCCTGCTTGTCCTCATCGGACGGAAGAAGCACTCGCCCCGCTATGACCGCACGCGGAACCAGCTTGAACCATTCAGGTGTTGTACCTACTACTCGTAGTTCCATAAACCTTTCACGCAAACGTGTCTCCTTTCGCATCAGCTTCACTGGTGCGGTTTTCTTGATATTGCCGAAACTCTCAGCAACCCTGAACTGGTCCTCATAGGTCAAGCCATAAATGCTCATGTGTGAATGTTGTGTGGATGTTGCTTCGTCTTCAGCTGACTTCATTGCTGAGATGATGATATTGTTGCTTCCGAGCTTTCTTATCTGTTCAAGCGCTTCTTTGCTGGCGCCTTCACCGACCGACAACATGGCTACAACACTGCCTACACCAAAGACAACTCCCAGCATGGTCAGAAACGAACGCAGCTTGTGCAGAAGCACATTTTCTATACCCAACCATATATTTCTGATTATCCTAGTCTGCCTCATCGCTCTTGCCTTCAATTCTGTCTATAATACCGTCAACCATATGAAGCTTGTTGTGAGCATGCTTGGCGATATCGACTTCGTGGGTCACCATAATAATTGTCTTGCCCTGTTTGTTTAGTTTGACGAGCAGTTCCAGGATTTGTTCACCTGTGGCCGAGTCAAGGTTACCGGTGGGTTCGTCTGCAAAAATGACATGTGGGTTGTTTGCCAAAGACCGTGCGATTGCAACTCTTTGCATCTCGCCGCCCGAAAGCTCCGTAGGTCGATGATGCAATCTGCCACCAAGCCCTACTTCCTCGGCCAGTTCCTCTGCGCGTTTAGCACTACGCACAGAATCCCAACCCAGATAGTAGAGCGGTAATTCTATGTTGCGCTGGACGGTTAGTTGAGGTATCAGGTTGAAACTCTGGAATACGAATCCAAGATGCCTAAGCCGAAGCTCACTGAGAGAATCGTCATCAAGACCACTGATATCCTTGCCTTCGAGCAGGTACCGCCCGGAGCTAAGCCGGTCAAGACATCCGAGGATGTTCATCATGGTACTTTTACCTGAGCCGCTGGGACCCATAATCGCCCAAAAGCTGCCCTTTTTAAAGGAGACTGTAATACCATCGAGAGCGTGTACTTCCTGAGTTCCCATCCGGTATGTCTTGCGGGCATTCTCAAGCTTGACGATTTCGTTATTTTCCGTAAGGGACATATTTCCCATCTACTCATTCCTGTCCTGGCCTTGCTGTCCTGTTCTTCCTCTTGGGCCCGGAAAGTTTTTCCGCATCTTTTCACGCTCTTCTTCCGACATATTCTCGAATCGCTTCCGCATCTTTTCACGCTCTTCGTCCGACATATTTTCGAACTGCTTCCGCATCTTCTCACGCTCTTCGTCCGATATATTCTCGAACTGCTTTCGCATCTTCTCACGCTCTTCTTCAGACATATTCTCGAACTGCTTCCGCATCTTTTCGAATTCGGAAGACGCGTCTGGCAATGAGACTTCTGGGTCCTGCCCTTCTTCCCGGCCGGACTTTAGTTCTGCCCCGTTGGCGATTTCTAATCTTTGGTTTATCTGTTGTTTCAAGGTATCGGGTGTATCGGCAGAACCTGTTGGACCGGCGCCGACCATCTGTGAGCCGGGCTCAATGGATGCCGATTTCAGCGGAGGCGTAAGCAAAACATGTTCGCCCTCTTTAAGACCGCCAATGATTCTGACCATTCTGTTGTTGTCCAGACCTATCTCGACATTTCGTTCCTCGACAGACCCATTTTTTTCAACATAGGCAACGTGACCCGTTCCGACCCGCAAAACCGACTGAACAGGTATATATACCACATCTTCATACTGCGCGACGATGACCTCAACCTTGCAGCTCATTCCGGTTCGCAGAGTCGGGTCATTACCTTCCAAGTATACGTCTGAGTTATAGACCTTCAGGTCGGGATTCATCCACATACTCTGCGGGTCAGGTAGAGGAGCGATGCGAGCGACAGAACCTAAAAACTTTTTACCTGGCAGCGCATCGACTGTTATCACCGCAGGAAGCCCCAACCGAACCTTTTCAAGACTCGCCTCATGTATATCCACCTCGGCCTTTGAAGATGTTGCGGTTGGAAGGTAAATCAACTCTTGCCGTTCGAAAACTTCGACGCCTTCATCCAGCGGCTCCCTGTTGTCACGCCAGAAACCTCTTCGCGCGCTGGTTGCATATATCACCATTCCATCCGCCGGGGCATATATCTTGGCTTTTTTTATCTGGTCTTCAATCTTCGCCAGCTTATCCTTTTGGCGGTTGTATTCCGCCTCTTTTGCCTTGAGCCCCGCTTCTGCTTGGATGATATCAGCTTTTGCCTTGCGCTCTGTGCGCTCCAGAGCCATCTTGGCCTGTTTGAGGTCGCTTTCGAGCTGTCTGATTGTGCGAGGGTATGTGAAATCCTCCAACAGCTTAAAATTGTTTTGTGCCAGAATCAGGTCATTTTTTTTCCGGCTCACTGCAAGCTTGTCCGCCTGCAGCTCGGTATTGGCCAGGTACTTTTTCTCGAAAAGCTTCTGAGACCACGCGAGTGTCTCTTCGGCACGCGCCAGTTCCTCCTCCGCCAGGGTGATTTCATTTTCAGCAGCTGTTTTTTCGTTGGGATACTCACCTTCTTTATACTGCTTCAAATCCTGCTCGGCAAATTCGAGCGTGAGCTTGGCTTTGTCTATATCACTCTCGGCCTGATTCTTCACTACTGCCAGATTCTCCTGGGCATTGATAAAAGAGGCTTCGGCATTTTGCACACGAATTTCCTGGTCGATTTTATTATCTTGCAATGTGCTCGCGTCCAATTCGACGAGCAGGTCTCCTTTCTTAACGTGTGCCCCCTCAGGAATGAGTGTAATGATAGAGGTCCGGCCCTCTACCTCGTTCTTTATGATAATCTGTTCTCTGGCTTTTATAGTGCCAGACTCAAGCACACTGATGGTTAGAGGACCACGCTTGGCTGCAAATGTGGCAAGGTCACTGTTCGTATTGGTACTGCCCCCTGAAGTTGCGAACAAAATCAGGGCCAGAAAGATAACTACCATGAGCACAATTACACCATAAATCCTGAATGATTTAAGCTTGGACTGGCCGTCTTTCAGGAACTCCAAAAACGCGTTTCTTTGCGTTTTGGGACTACTCATATTATTATCTGCCATTATCTAATCTCCCGATGGTAATTCATGCTCCCACATTCCATCTGGCCTAACCTGCAATACGCCTATATCGCGGAAAAAGTTCAGTTTTGCGGTGGTGTGGTTTACTAACGCGCTAATATAGTTGTTTTGGGCCTGCAGAATAGCATTCTGTGAATCCAGCAAAAGTCGCACTGTTATTCTGCCGGCATCCAATAACATTTCGTTACTCTGAACCCGCTTCTCGGCCAATTCCAAGCTCAATTTTTGAATACGATATGACTCCGCCTGTTCCTGAAGCCGGCGATATGCGTCGCGCACCTCCAGTTTAATCTCGTCCACGTCGTTCTCATACGTACGCTGTTGCTGTATGAATGATATCAACGTTTCACGATAGGCGTTACGCTCAGCTTTTCTGTCAAAAGGCAAATCCGCTTCGAGACCGAGTGTATAAGTTCCTTCGTGGAAACGCAATCTCTGATAATCGGTATCGCCGGCTGAAGCCACGTTTGCACTGCCGGTAAGGTTCAATTCTGCACCAAGTCCGTCAGCGGCTACCATAACTTTACGTTCTGCGTCGATGACCCTATCGGTACTGTTAGCCAAATCGAGACGCTGATTCAGCGCTGTTTCAATCGCCGCTTCCAGCATATAATTCGGCTCGCTTATCCCAATCTTTTTCAATGCCTCCAGTTCATTCGGGTCCAGCTCTATGTTGGCGTCGGTTGGCACAGCTAACCTTATCTTAAACTGATCGAGTGCCTGTTCGTATCTCTGCTGGGCTGTTACCCAGTTATTTTCTGCTCTGAGCATACTTTGCTCCGCCTCGTCAACATCGAAACGGTCGACGCGACCGGCTTCAGCATACATATCCAGACGTTGTTTTGATTCAACCTGCATATCGTAATTGTTCTTGGCATTGGTCACCTCTTCGCGTCGCTGCAAAACACTGTAATACTCATCTATAATCGAAACCACAAAGGTTTTGCGGAAACGGTTGAACGAACGAATCTGGTAAAGAACATTACGCTCAGACTGTGTCAGGTTTTCCTGTGCGACTTTTTTCCCGCGGCCGCGAAGCAATGGCTGGGTTATAGTGCCGCTCAAGACCGACCCCAGCGAAGTTCGCGGGTCGCCGGTAAGATAGCGTGCCCAGTCGAGAGCGATATTGGCGCTGATTTGTGCCCCTCCGGCCAGCATCTGGTTAAAGCCGACTGTGGCATCGTAACTCGTCTGGTCCTCTCTTTCCTCACCGTCACTTTCACTGACAATACCGGCATCGATCGTACCGAACCATTGTCTTGCGAACTGATGACGGACCAGAGTCAAATCAAGTGCCGTTAGATAAAGCGTTTCTTTTTGGGTTTGGTAATTACGATTATTCGCTGTAGCTATAGCGACCGCCTCGACCAGACTTATAGTGCCTGATAGAGCATCCTCAATCCGAACGTCATTCGGCGATGGCGGCACGTCGCTGACTTTATAGTTGACCTTTTGGCCGTAGCTGTCCCGCCATTTGCTGTCAATAATCTTATATACCTCGCTGTCGGCCTTGTCTTTATAGTGCTTGGAACTGCAGCCACAAACAATACCTCCGACCATCGCTGCGCAAAGTGCCCAGCGAAAAATTGCTATTTCATAAATTTTACGAGACACAGGTCCCTTCTCCGACAAAGACTTCGTCGTATTTAAGTTTTTTACGCTCATTTAGATAAAGACGGTATGCGGATTGGTTTTATTGCACGAAAAAAGCCCTTAATCGGCACATAAGAGCCTTGGCTAACGTCGTTGTTGCTCGAAAAAAACTTCACCCAACTCCACAGTCCCCGCATCTTCTTGGCGAAGACAAGAGCGGGGATACCGTCTTGGTCCCGACTTTTCGAGACTTATATTATTATACCACAAAACGTTACGTAAGAAAAGGCCTAAGGTGCATGATAATTGCAGCAGATTATGCCTTTGTAATCCCATAATAATCTTCGGAATATAGCTTCAGATAAAACCTTTAGATTTATCAAATCAGCTCCTAAAGTTTTATATAAAATCCACGCGATTGGTTATATATCGGGATATTAAGAGGGGGAAAAAACTGAAAAAATCTGCTTTTGGGCAGTTTTCAAGCTGAAAAAACACATCCACAGAAAATAAGTTTTCGGTTGATGTTGGCTAAATCAAGTATAATACTGGCTGTTGGTTAACGGACAAAAACGGTTTTGGAAAATCATTAAGAACTTAGCAAGGGTGGGTGTAATAAATGGCTGCGAACTACCAAAGCTTGATTAAGGGCAGGTTCTTTACAATACTGTTTTTAACACTCACTGTCACATTAGTTTCAGGAATTGTTTCAGTCAGTTGTCTCATCGGCCCGGCATTGCTTCTTGCCGACGAAAGTAATTCTTCCGAGCCAAACAATACTTCCAATGATGCTAATAAGCCCCCAAGCCCGGATTCGACCGATACACAGGAAAAGGGCGGTAGAAATAAGCATACGCACCCGGCTTTCAGCGAGCGAAGCAAAGAACGTTCGAAGATGGTTTCGCAGCAAATCCAGAGCCGTGGCATCCGTGACCCTAATGTACTGACATCGTTGGGCATTGTACCGCGGCACATCTTTGTCCGCGACGAAGACCTGCGTCGAGCTTACAGAGACCACCCACTTCCGATAGGCCTTGGGCAAACTATAAGTCAGCCATATATAGTGGCCTATATGACCGAGGCCCTGAAGCTAACCCCTAATTCCAGAGTTTTGGAGATTGGCACAGGCTCCGGTTATCAGGCGGCCGTCTGTGCCGAGATAGCTAAAGAGGTTTATACGATTGAGATTCTTGCCGAGCTTGCGAAATCCGCCAAAAAGCGTTTGAAAAAGCTCGGCTACCGAAATGTATCTGTCAAAGCCGCCGATGGTTTTTTTGGCTGGAAAGAAAAAGGCCCCTATGATGCGATTATTGTAACCTGTGCCGCAGGTTTTATTCCACCCCCCTTGATTGAACAATTAAAAGACAACGGCAAAATGATTTTGCCTCTCGGCAGTCCCTTCGGTGCCCAGACGCTTGTGCTTGTCACCAAAGACCAAAAGGGCAAGGTACGCAGCCAACAACTTTTGCCTGTGCGATTTGTCCCTATGGTCGGCCAGATAAGTAAAACCAAACAACCTTCCCGCCGCCCCGACTTGCGTCGGGAGACACAGGGGCAGGAAAAATGACAGCAGTCCCTATTGCTATCTTTTTCATATCCGCGGCAGTACTCGGCCTGGAACTTGCGCTCGTGCGTATATTGTCCATCGGGCACTGGCACCATCTTTCTTTCCTTGTAATCAGCACCGCTCTTCTTGGCTTCGGTGCTGGTGGTACCCTCGTTACAATAGCTTCGAAGCAGCTTATAAAAAATTTCAATAAATGGCTGTGGTTTTTTGCTGTCGGTTTTGCCGTAGCCGTTCCGCTTGTTTTTTGCGTATGCCAAAAGATTCGACTCGATGAGCTGCAATTGATATGGGACATCCGGCAGGTACTTTTCCTGTTTGCATATTATCTTCTTTTCTTTGTTCCATTTTTCTGCGCCGGCATCTTCATAGCCCTGGCGTTCACGGTTTTCGCTGAAAATGCCCACCGCTTATATTTTTATAATATGACGGGCTCGGGCCTCGCGGTCGCGGCAGTTGTTGCCTTGATGTACGGTAATAATCCCGTTCATTTGTTATTGGTCATTAGCTCGACCGCTTTTTTTGCATCGCTTGTTTTGGCTTTCGCGATGTCACGGTATTGGGCAACAGGTACTTTGCTTTTTGCTGTTGTTTATGTTTTTTTATTTAGTCCCGCAGGACCATTCGGCCTGGAAATCGAAATTTGCGAAAACAAATCACTGGTTTACTATACCGCTCTGCCTGACTCTCAAACCGTTGCTGTCCGTTACAGTCCTTTGGGTCGGTTGGATTGTGTCCAGGGACAGACGATTCGATACTTCCCCGGCTTGAGCATCGCTTATCAAGGCAAGCTGCCGCAACAGATGCTGATAATTACCGATGCCGACGGCACTTCTGCAGTGAATAACTTTGAAAATATAAATGGCCTCGATTGCTATAAACATACAACCTCGGCTGTCGGATACTATCTTCTCTCAGAGCCCGATGTCTGTATTATTGGTGCCGGCGGTGGTTCCGATGTTGTCCAGGCACTTGCATTTGGTGCAAAGAAGGTTACCGCGGTAGAAATGAACATACAGGTCGTGAACCTGGTTCGCAGTGATTTTAACAATTTCGCATCCGGCTTATACCGTAGAAGTGATGTTGAAGTTGTTGTTGCCGAGGGAAGAAACTTTCTGCAAACAACACAAAAGTTATTTGATATTATCAATATTTCACTTCTTGATTCGTTCAGCGCATCGGCAGCCGGGCTTTATGCCCTGAATGAAAGTCACTTATATACCATAGAGGCCGTTGAGCAGGCACTTGCAAGATTGAAGCCGAATGGTTTATTGAGTATTACGCGAGTCCTGAAGACCCCGCCGCGGGACAATCTCAAAATGCTTGCCACGGTTGCTCAAGCTCTGCGGCGTCGAAACATTTCAAATCCTGCCGAGCATATCATTATGCTCCGAAGCTGGGCGGTTGCTACCATCCTCGCCTCACCGCAGCCCATCTCGCAGTCACAAATTGCTCAGGCACGCAAATTCGCCGAGCAGAATTCTTTCGATTTGGTGCATCTGCCCGGCATCAAGCCTGAAGAAGCTAATCGATTCCATTTACTTGATGAGCCGATATATTACGAAAGTGCTGGGCAGATTCTTTCGGCTGACAACGAAAACTTCTTTCGCAACTACGCCTACAACATTCGCCCAGCTACCGATGATAAACCCTACTTTTTCGATTTTTTCAAGTGGAAGTCCCTGCCATATATGATTCGCACTATGCACCGTCATTGGTTGCTCTTTTCCGAATGGGCTTATTTAATCCTGGCTGCGACTCTTGTGCAGGCACTGGCTGCAAGCACATTGTTTATTTTACTGCCATTGTTTATATGTAAGCCCATCAAGACGGTTGGTTCCGGCAAGTTCGCTGCACTTTGCTTTTTTTTGCTAATTGGTCTGTCGTATATGTTTTTGGAAATGGGCTTTATTCAGAAGATGACACTCCTGATAGGTCACTCGGTTTTTGGCGTTGCGGTTACCCTTGCCGGTTTTTTAGTTTTTTCCGGCTTTGGCTCTTTACTCTCCGCACGGCTTTTCAAGTCTGCTTCTTTGAGAATATGGGTAGCTGTCTTTGCAATTATTATCATTGGCATAGCTGAAATAACATTTTTGAAAATTATGTTCGATTGGCTGATGAGTTTTTCACGAATAAGCAGAATCCTGTTGGGACTGGCGGTCATAGCCCCTCTGGCGTTTTTTATGGGTATACCTTTCCCAACTGCTCTCAGGCAGCTTCATCAAAACCGTCGGCCACTTGTCCCCTGGGCTTGGGGCGTTAACGGATTCGCCTCCGTAACAGGGGCTGTTCTGGGTACATTCTTGGCCATTTCCTTCGGCTTTACAAATCTGGTCTTCGTTGCATTGGCCTGTTATCTTCTGGCTGCAATTACTTCAAACAGGTTGTAAATCATTGCAGTTCGTAAAACTTGTGCCTACAGGTATCTACTGTTAAAATAATATCTATGAAATCTGTATCCCGTTTTTTTTACGTTGTTGTCTTCGGCATCGCCTTTGGGTATATCGAGGCCGCCGTTGTCGTTTATCTGCGGACAATCTTTCATCCTGATGGTTTTACCTTTCCACTTACGACATTTGGAATTGGCTCCCTATGGGAGAGGTTATTGACTGTCGAAGTCGGCAGAGAGGCTGCTACACTCGTTTTAATCCTGACAAGCTGCTGGCTCTTTGGGCAAAATAAACGTCAGCGATTCGCATATTTTATGATTATCTTTGCCGTCTGGGATATCTTTTACTACATCTGGCTCAAGGTCTTTCTCGATTGGCCCGCCTCGATTATGGATTGGGACATACTTTTTTTGATACCTCTTGTTTGGGCCTCTCCTGTCCTGGCACCGGTGCTGGTCTCACTTACAATACTTGTATTTGCCGCGGTAATACTCTACCGAGATGACCAGGGCCAACCGCTGAGAGCAGGATGGTTTGATTGGCTTGGCTTTACTCTTTCCGGCCTTATTGTGGTAACATCTTTCTGCATCGCCGGCCTGCACGCCAACCAGCCGGATTACGAATCCCATTTCCATTGGTCGTTATTCACCTTAGGCGAATTACTTGCAATTGCTCTGTTTATAAAATGTCTGCTTAGTTCTAAAAAAGCTAAAGAAAAATTCTTATCAAAAGAAGCGAATAACGAGGCGGTAAGCTCAGGGAATTAACAAATGTCTAAGTCGAGATGGCTTTCGCTGATTATAGCTGTTTTTTACATGGTTTGCCTTACAATATTTTATTTACAAGGGCGACTTCAGGATGTCGGTGCCGCAAGGTCTTTCCTTGTATTTGTTGCTTGGCTGATATTGTCTCTGGCTTGCATCTGGTTTGCCGAGCAAATCGCACCTATTTTCGGCCCGGGTCGTTTAAGAGACTATCTTCCTTCCAACTGGACTATTGTCGTCGGTTTTTTCGGCTGGCTGATGCTCTTCGCTCCCTTAATTATCTTTGTGTTCCAGAAAATCAAATAGGATAAGAACCATTTGTCTATAACTGTTTTATCTGATAAACTTCCCTTCGAAAAAGCAAAATCCGTTAGGAGAATATTATGTTTATTGTACACATTTTTGTCCATGTCAAGGCCGACAAGGTCGAGGCATTTAAGGCGGCTACACTTGAAAATGTCCACAACAGTGTCAAAGAGCCCGGTGTAGCTCGCTTTGATTTTCTGCAGCAGCAGGATGACCCCGCACGCTTCGTATTGGTTGAGGTGTATCGAACACCGGACGACCCCGCCAAGCATAAAGAGACTGCGCATTATCAAAAATGGCGTGATACCGCAGCTGATATGATGGCCGAACCAAGAAGCGGCATAAAGTACACGAACCTGTTCCCTGACGATGACGGCTGGGGTTGATTGTAGAATTTGTAATTGGGTGAAAAACTATGAGATTCGAATTTGCCACCGCCACGCGCATTATATTTGGTCCCGGCACAATCGGTGAAGTTGCGCCTTTGGCAGCCGGTATGGGCCAATGCGCCTTTGTCATTACAGGTAGCACAGTTAAACGGGCAGCAATCTTACTTGAGCAGCTAAGCAAAAAGAAAATCGAATTTGTTACGTTCAACGTATCCACTGAGCCGACTACAACTTTAGTAAAAGCAGGTGTTTCTAAAGCTCGTCAAGCCAACTGCGATGCGGTTATTAGTATCGGTGGCGGAAGTGTCATCGATACAGGCAAAGCTATCGCAGCGATGCTGACCAACGCCGGCCAATTGGAGGATTACCTCGAAGTCGTTGGTCTCGGCAAGCCATTAACACAAAGACCGTCCCCTCATATCGCTGTCCCCACCACAGCCGGAACCGGAGCAGAAGTTACGCGCAATTCAGTGCTCGGAGTCCCTGAAAAAAAAGTCAAAGTGAGTATGCGAAGTGCCTTGATGCTCCCCACTGTAGCCGTAGTCGACCCTCGACTGACACA
>CAZUTR010000027.1:0-15648 GCA_964623545.1 uncultured Pirellulales bacterium
GTGTCTTTCCTCGGTATCAGCTTTTGGGCGATTATGTACGCAAGTCCGAGAGAGAGTTGATTCCGTACCTCGCTTTGTCTTCCCGATGGAAAGTAATCGAGTATACGAGTGACCGTGCCGGTTGCATCCCTTGTGTGAAGGGTAGAGAATACAAGGTGTCCTGTTTCGGCCGCCATAAGTGTCATGGATATTGTCTCCGGGTCTCGCATTTCACCTACGAAGATAATATCCGGGTCCTCGCGGAGCATCGCTCTTAAGCCTTTCACAAAAGACTTAACGTCCCGTCCGACCTCTCGCTGCGAAATCATCGATTTCTTCTGTTGGAAAAGATATTCTATTGGGTCTTCGAGTGTTATAATTCTACAGGCGGTGTTCTCACTGATGCGGTCGATGAATGAAGCGATGGTTGTGGATTTGCCTGCGCCGGTGATACCTGTCATAAGAACAAGGCCCTGCTTTCGCTCAACTATGTCCCGCCAGATATCGTTGGGAAAGCCGATGTCCTCAATTTTTGGAATCTCCAGCGATAAAGCCCGGATTGCCGCGCAGATACCGTCATTTTCCTGAAAGACGTTTATGCGAAACTGTAATTGGCCGAGACGGTAAGACAAATCGACGTCGCCTTCTTCTGTGCATTCTTTTAGATTCTCTTCACTGAGCAGGGGATAAATAAGTTTCTTTGCCCAGTCTTCTGTAAGGTTATTTCCCTTGAGCTTTATCAAATTGCCGTCGATACGATATTGCGGCTGAGCCCCGACTTTTAGATGTAAATCGGATACGCGCATCGCACCGTATTTCTCGAAGTAATTCAGCATATCGTTCATGCTGAACTTGTTGCCTTCGGACGTCGGATATATTTTTGCGTCTGGAGAGTATCCTTCAATCATTTTTCACCTTGTTTGCTGTAAAGTGTATTTTGACTGTTTATTTGATTCTGTTTATACATATATTATATCGTCTTAATGGCCAAAAAACAAGGACTGAGTTTTGAATTCTACACAGGCCAGGTCATTTGGGGTCTAAAAAAAATGAAGAATCTTTTACTACATACTTTGAACGCACAGCACAGGTTCTTATTTAAGCTGAAATGCACCGGGAGCTACAATTTTGGTTTTTAATCTGTCTGTTTTAAGGTTATATTCAATTCCGTCAACAAAAGCGTTGTTCAGCAAACATGGATGAGTTTGGTCACCAGTGACGGAGATCTTGGCAGTTTTTGAGTCGAAGGCCATCTTCGCGCCTTCAAACTGAATTTTCTTTTCACTGTAACTAATGCCATTCGTGGCAATTAAGGAGGAAAGCTCTCCTCGGCCCTCAGTTTCATAAAGCAGGGCCTTTATATAGCCCGCACTCGCTTTAATTGTATCTTCCGGTTGTCCATCGACAATTGGAATGTAACTGATTTGGATTCTCTGTGAGGCGGCTTCGAAATCTACCTCGTTGGAATCCATAAAGTAGGTCAGCGTATCAAAACCGTCAACAAACCCATAACAGGGCCGTTGCAAACTGAATTTGCCGCTGCTTTTATCCGGCTGTGCAATTTTCGAATTGTCCACCTTTATCATACTTTCTGGTCCGCTCGCCTTGCATATTTGCCGGGTGGAATCAAAGTCGAAACGGTGACATTTGAGCTCGATGCCGCCAAGCAGCTTGTCCCCGGCTGTTTTAACGGTTGCTAAGTGGACGACACCACCGTTTGCGGTTAGATGCTTGACCTGAGCGGCTGTTGTCTCAGCGGTATTTTGCTTTTCCTGGGACAGATTTATTGTAAATTTTGGCGCCGAAAGTATGTATTTCTGAAGCACATTTGGCTTAGCTCGTGACATTGTGCAGAGCGAATCACCTTCGAAAATAACCTGATTCGATGAAGGTGAAAACTCAGCCTTGTTCTTGGCGGTTATCTCCATCGGCAAAGAATTGCCGTCGGCTTCCGTTGCCATTACATCATTGACTTCAAATCTAAGTTTCAATGGGCCTGTGGCTGTAGTATCTCCCGTAATCATGCAGTGGTCGATTCTGGGACTAACGAATAAAGCTTGACCATCTGCTGTTTCCGCGTTCTTGGTGTCGACGGAAGTCGGCTCAGGGTGGATATCCATAAGGTGCTTGTAGTCATCGTTAGAATCCATCGGAGCAACTAAAATGCCGTTTTCACACGTTACTACAATGTCATTGGGTGACTCATTAAAGTGATTCGGTTCGCCGGTATTAACATCAGTCGATTGAATATCAATATTCTTGGAACCGACAGATTCAATTTCGTTACCATCGGATTTATAACTTTGTCCAACAATCTCCCCGGGCATGTTTGCTTCGTCTTCATCCTCAAGGTCGACTTCATTATCAGTGACACCAGATTTGGTTTTTGAATCTTTTCTACAGGAGATATTATTAATTGATATTTGGTCGGCTAAAACCAATTGTTCCGGACAGCGTATAGCAACATTTTTACTAAGTAAGCACCTGTATAGTTCACCTCTTGACTTCTTGGTTGGAAGAGGATGTGCTGCTTCGGAACTGTCCTCGGCAGCGGATATATCTGTTTGCCGTGGGTGACTGTTTATTGAATCATCGGTATACTTATGGGAAGATGCAAATAAAGATTTATTCGACGATAGGTGGAGACGTAAGCTCTCCAGATTTGTTATCCTCAGGAACTCGAGAATGCCTTGCTCACTGTCGTAAACAAAATCCAAACCTCTGCCGAGCATACGGACATCCTTCGAAATAAGTTTGATGTCACCGGCAGATGAAAACATCGTCTGGTCGCTGTCGAAAGTAACATCGTCAAGATAAACAAACGTCTCTTTGACTTTGCTGGTGCTCTCAGGCAGGATATGGACGAGCACATTGCCGGTCAGCAACGCATCTTTAAGAATTGGCCTTTCGGCAGCGGCTTCAATCTGAAATTTCCCGGTATCGGCTGTAACGTAGCATTTGAAATTTTTTCGAAAATATTTTATATACGGTTCTTCAATTTCCCACTCATCACCGATTCTGTTAATGAGTTTTTTAAATCCGAATATCTCTTCGACCTCTTTGGTTTTTTTGTTACGGTTTATAAACTCAGCAACCTGAACCTCACCAATTCCGACATCTCTTATTTTCCATATTTTGCCGTTAGAGTCTGTGATTGTCTCGACAAACTCCTCACTGCTGTCAATATCAATATGAGGTATATCGCTCAACTGTGTGTAAAGCAGATATAAAGCGATAACAACCGAAATTGTAATCAGCCAAATAAAAAATTTTCGCGACTTGAAAAGCATATTTGATGCTCGGTGTTGGATACTTGGTATACGTTAGTTTCTTACTTTTATTTTGGGCATTGGGAAATAATATTTTATCCGTCATTCTTCTTCGGCAGATATCTTTTCATAAGTTCGTCCCACTTGCCGGTGTTTTTAAGAATCAGTTCAATTACCTCTCTCACAGCGCCTTTGCCACCAGGACAGGTGGTTATATAGTCGGCAAACTCTTTTACTTCATCGACGGCGTTTGCAACGGCTACACCAAAACCAACATAGTGGATTGCCGGCAGGTCGAGTAAATCGTCACCGATGTATGTGACCTGTTGGGCTTCAAGGCCGATTTGTTCAAGAAGTTTTTTAAGTTCCGGCAGTTTCTCGTGACAGTCCTGAAGACAATAATCTGCCTCGATTTGCAGAGCTCGATGTTGGGTCGCCTCAGTATGCCTGCCGCTCAATAAAGCGACCTTCAGGCCGGCCCTTCTCCACATCCGAATTCCATGTCCGTCGAGCAAATTAAAGGTTTTACTTTCGCTTCCATCTTCATTGATTAGTATCGTGCCATCCGTTAACACACCATCGACGTCCATGACCAATAATTGTATCTCCGCAAATTCAACACCTTTCTGCTTATGCGGTAGGGGGAGTGAGGAAGATTTGGCTTGCTGCTTGGAATTTTTATTCTCTTTGTATTTCACTGTGTTCTGTATCCATCTTCAGCCAACAACTTTAATTGTTACGATGTCCTGTACATCAATTAGACCGACGGGCTTGTTATCACTATCAACAACCGGCAAATCATCGATTCGGTATTTATGAAAAATGGCCGTCGCCTCGGCAGCGAGAGCATCAATTCTGATTCTTTTGCAGTCAGCTGTCATAACATCACCGGCTTTTACCTCAAACGCAGCTTTTCCCTCTTTGGCCATCAAACGACGCAGGTCTGCATCGGTAATTACGCCGGTTAATTTGCCGTCATCATCAACAACCATAACGGCACCGTGACGTTTCACATCTCTGGTTTTGTCGAGCAATTGTTTTATAGTATCACTCGCCTTTGCAATGGGTAATTTTTCGCCCGGCTTAAACATCATTGATTGTTCCACAGTCATCAATTTTCTCCCAAGCGAGCCACCGGGGTGGAATTTTGCATAATCCTCAACGCTGAACTTACGCGCCTTCATCACGGTAAGAGCAAGGGCGTCACCAACGGCCAGCATACACGTGGTGGAAACACTCGGAGCTATACCCAGCGGACACGCCTCACTTATTCTTCCCATACAAAGCACTACGTCACTGTGCCTGCTCAGAGTTGAATCTGCGTCTCCGGTAATAGCTATCAGCTTTATCTCCAATTGCTTGACCAGATTTATCAGCCGAATAACCTCGTCCGTTTCACCGCCGTAGCTGAGTATAATCACAATATCATCTTTGCGTAACCTGCCGAGGTCGCCGTGGACCGCCTCGGCGGGATGAAGAAAGTGACTTGGTGTTCCTGTCGATGCCAGAGTTGCACTTATCTTTTGGCCGATTATACCGGCCTTGCCGATACCGCTTAAAATTACCGAGCCGCCGCAGTCGTATATCATTTCCGCAGCCTTGGCAAAAGATGAATCAACCATCGGCGCAATTAACTTTATCGCATCCGCCTCGGATTCTATAACCTTCCTCGCATAGTCAAGGTCGAATTCCACCAGTTTTTCGCTCCTGCCCTATCACTTTACTTGGCTACAATTTTACCACACTTCCGCGTTCGTTATAACACACTAAGTCGTGTTTTTCGCTGGTATAATTGGGAACAGAATGAATAACAACGCGCTTGTTACTGAACTGTTCAATTTGAGAAATTACGGCTCTTTTTTCGTTCTGCAGATAGTCGGCGACCTCGGTTGATACGAATAGTTCAATCCGCTTGACTTGGTCTTTTGACGCTGAGAGATTCAACAGGCGAATAATCTCAATGGCTGAAGATTCGTGACTTTTGACGAAGCCGGTACCGCCGCAATTTGGACAGGCAAGATAAGTGCTGGACCGAAGAGAGGGACGCATTCTCTGACGGGTCATCTCAACTACACCAAACCTGCTTATCTTCAATATTCGCGACCGCGCCCGGTCGGTTCGTGCAGCAGCTCGAAAGGCCTTTTCCACTTCCCTTCGGTGCTTCTCGTTGCGCATGTCAATGAAATCGCATACTATCAATCCACCAAGGTCACGCAGTCTCAATTGGCGCGGAATTTCAGACGCCGCCTCCATATTTATGCGATAAGCTGTCTGCTCAGGACTTTGATGTTTGCGGTAGCGGCCACTGTTGACATCTATAGCTACCAACGCCTCGGTTTGTTCAAGTACGATTGAACCGCCGTCTTTGAGCCCTACAGTGCGGGACTGCACCTTTGCAATCTCATCCTCGATTTTGTATTTGTGAAACAACGGCACTTTTTCGTTATAAAATACAACTCTCCGCTTTAAACGTGGGATCGCGATAGAGAGAAAATCGGTGATTCTGCGTACGACGCTTTCCGAATCACATATTATCTTACTGATTTTACTGTTGAAAACGTCCCTTAGTGTTCGAATGACCAAGTCGGATTCCTGATACAGTACTCCGGGCACACCAACTTCGCTTATTCGTTTCTCAATAGCCGTCCACAACCGCTTGAGGTATCTTAAATCATTGATGATATCTCTTTTTGAACAACCCTGCCCGGCTGTTCTGATAATAAAGCCCAGGTCTTTGGGTGGTTTGCTTTCCTCGAGAATCTGTCGAAGTCTCGCACGCTCCTCTTCATCTTCGATTTTGTGCGATACACCGTGTTTTTTCATCCATGGCATCATAACCAGGTATTTACCAGGTAGTGCAATATATGTACTAAGAGTCGGGCCTTTTGTTTGCATGCCTCCTTTTGTCACCTGAACGACAATTTCATCACCTTTATGAAAACAGCTCTGAATGGGCCGACGTTCTTTCAAGGTTTTTCTTCGACCAATTCTGTCTGTATGGCTGCCCTTCGAACGTGAAAAGTAGCGAGGGTGCACGTCACTTACATGTAGAAAGCCGTTCTTACCAACTCCGAAATCAATAAAAGCCGCTTGTATTCCGGATTCAATATTTACTATTTTGCCTTTGTAAATATTACCGACATGACTGCTGAGACTCGTCCTTTCCAGATAGAGCTCTTCGAGCTGTCCATTTTCAACGACCGCCACCCTGCACTCTTCGCGTTCAGCAACGTTTATAAGCATTTCCCTTGACATTCTACTTCCTCATTGATGTTTAATTTTAATTACAAATATTAGTCTATTTTTTAATAAGCAATTGTCAATTGTTGTTCCATTGCACATTCGTGCGTTTAATCGGCTTTGCTAATTTCTCTATGTCCAATTCAAGCAGGCCCAAAAGCTCGTCGACCCTTATTGAGCCGACCGAAGTTATTTTGCACTCAATGATTATACGTTTTGGGGAACCGGCCTGGTCTAACTTGATTGACTTCAAAAAAGACCTGACATCTAAGTTCTTGAATTTTAAGGGCTTAGCATTAAATCTCGAACCTCCTTTATATACCGGCCGTTGGATGTAAAGATGCTCACTCGCTAATAAACTCTCAATTATATTCTTTATGTTATCTTTAAGATATTCCGGACGGATAGTCAATATGTAATTAACCGAGAAGGGTTGAGGCAAACGTGTTGTCTTTGGAAAGCTAACCGAAAGCAGCTCAATACCTTCAGGCAGTTGAGTCGATAATCTGGTTCTAATTGCACTGCATATATCTTCTGGTTCACTATAGCGTTGACCTGGGATTTGATTTTCTTCAGAACTGTTCAATTCAGGCGATTCTTTATGGATATGCAGAACTAACAGCTCATCATCTGACTCGACGCCAACCGCTCGCGGCAATACTAGGGATAATCGTGGATGTGGATTAAAACCTTTGCTGTGTTCAAGTTCGATATCCGCACGGACACAAGCACGTTGAAAAAGCTTGAGAGTTTCAGCGTGCGATAAAAATCTTAAATTGCCCCATATTTTATATGAAGTGAACACTAACATATCATATTGAATATCAGTTATCTCGCATTTCGTAACTATACGTTCCAACGCATAGATTCATTTTACAATTGTTAGCATTATGACCATCTTTATCTTAAAAACAAGGTTTTTTTAACGAATCAGACTTTCGCTGGCGCATCTACATAAATTAATACGAACTGTCATTAACAAAGAGGGATCTGTAAAGAATTGTGGCATAGAACCATCCAAAATCAGTGACCAGATACGTGTTTTCATAAAGCCCAAGACAGCAAAGCTTGGGCTTTTCAACGAAACAGGTACGATTACAGAACTTTCGCAAGTGAATGGATATTGTAGGGCCTTCTTGCCAGTAATCTGAAAATATGTGTTATCGGACAACGTATTGATATGATTTTTCGCCTCTTGAAAATTTATAAGTATTTTAGAATAAGGAACTTAAGAAATAATAGCAATATTTTGTAGAAAAATTACTTGATTGTTTCAAACATATGTTTTAAACTTTAGTATGAAACAAGTGTTTTGGAGATATTCAATGGTAACTAATGTGAACAATTCGAGTAGTGATTCGAAAAAGGCAGTTCAGGTTCGGCTTCTTGATGCCGCTGAGCAGCTTTTTAGTGAACACGGCTTCGATGCTACAAGTGTTAGAGATATTGCCGCCGAAGCAAGATGCAATTTGGCTTCCGTAAATTACTATTTTGGCGGCAAAGACAAATTGTATCAGGAAGTATGGCGCAGGCAGCTAAAGATAATGCGTGAGAAGCGACTTGCAAGTATAGAAAAGGTTATGAACCAACAAGATAAAGCCCCAATTTTGGAAGACCTGTTAAAGTCCTTTGCAGAAGCGTTTATTGAGCCGATGCTTGACGTCAGCAGAGCCCGTCGATTATTGAAGCTTATGGCACGGGAGATGGTGGACCAGCACTTGTCTCCTGAAATTTTTATCAAAGAAATGATAATTCCAACCATGAGTGCCTTGGGACAGGCACTAACAAAAATTTGCCCGGGATTGAACAAAAAGAACTTACATATGTTGATTATGTCTATAACTGCACAGCTTGTTCATATCGTTCATACTAAAGCTGTGATGGAGCAGATTCAAAGTCCTGAATTGCCGAAGTTTGACCTTAGTGAAGTGGTTAACCATGTTATAAAGTTCTCCACTGCCGGAATAAGAGCATACGCTGAAGGAGAAATAAAATAACAAAACCTTTTTTAATATGAAAGTATGAATTGAATGGCTAAGAAGAATTAAAGGTGATATTGAATGATGAACAAATTTATTCGAAATAGTGTTATCATAGTTACTTTAGTTTTGGCTGGTTGTACAAGCACAGAACAATTTTACGAAGACGTTAGTCTTTCACGAGATGTAGCATACAAACGCTGGCAGAGCCAGAAGCTCCGCGAGCAGCAGGTCCAGGTGCGAATCGATGGAAAATTATGTTTGGAAGATTGCCTGAAGCTGACAATACAGAACAATAAAGCCCTTCAGCGAGTTGTCGAAGAAAAGGAAATTGCACGGGGAGAAAAATTGAAATCATATTCAGCAATTTTACCGAATGTCGGTCTTTCCGGAGAATACAGACGGCTTGATGAAGTGGCGTCTTTTTCGGTTGGCGGCAGAGAGATTACGCTTGGCGATTTGAATAATTATTCCGCAGCCCTTACCGTGACTCAGCCGCTCTTTGCCGGCGGTTCAATAATTGCAACCTTAAACGCGGCAAGGTTGGGTTCTTTAATTGCCGACCAGACTGTTCGTGCTGTGGTTCAGGACGTCATTTTTGCAGCTCAGCATGCATACTATGACGTTCTACTTGACCAGCATTTATATGATATCAGTGCCGATGCCGTAAAATCGGCCGAGGCCCATCTTGCAGATGTCAAGCAGAAGCGCCAAGGCGGCGTAGCTTCGGATTTCGATGTTTTGCGGGCGGAGGTGGAGCTGTCTAATTTCCAGGCAGAATTAATACAGAATAAAAACGCTATCAATATCGCCAAGGCCAACCTGCTTAAAGTAATGGGCGTATCGCAGGACAGCGACTTTCTTCTTTCGGATGAGCTTGTTTACGTTTCTTTAAAGATGCCGATGGAGCAGGCAATTGCAACGGCTTATCGCAACAGGCCGGATTTGTTTGGCCGTGAGTTCGATATAAAAGTTCAGAAAGAATTACTTACCATCGCACGCAGTCGATATTTTCCGATTGTCAGTGGTTTTTACGATAATACGTGGTCGAAGCCCGACCCTCATAACACGATGTTGATTGAGTGGGGCAGGGCCTGGCATGCGGGTTTTATGGCGACTTTCCCACTTTTTGACGGTTTTTCTCGTGAAGGAGAAATTATTCAGCAGAAAGCACGTATCAAACAGGCACAAATAGACCTGATTGATGCCGAAGAGACCGCATTATTCGAACTGACCAAGGCAATATTGAGTATAGAAAATGCAGATGAGTTTGTTGAGTCCCAGCGGCTGAATTTAACACGGGCGAAAGAAGGCCTGCGTCTCGCCGAGGTTGGCTACAGGGAAGGAACAAACACGCAGGTTGAGATGATTGATGCGCAGGCGGCCTTGACGACGGCAAGGGCCAATTACTATCAGGCCATCTATTCGCACATGATTGCAAAGCTTGATTTGCAAAAAGCAATGGGAGTGCTGGGTCTCAGGCCGAAGGATGATGCGGATGCTGAAAGTAAAGCCAAAGTTCAGAACGCTCAAGACTCTGATAAAGAAAATAACGAAGAAGTTGCGAAGAAGACAGATGCGCTTAAGGCAGCTTTCGTTGACAGCTATACCAAAGGAGAATCGAGATGAAACACAAATTTAAACATTCGAGACGAATTGCAACAATAGTAACTATCATTGCTGCTGTTCTTATTATTGTTGCCGTTTGGCCGGAAAAGACCCAAACAATTGATGACCAGTCCGGCAAAATCCTCAAGGTTAAGGCGGAAACTATAGGAACAGCAAACTTATCAGAAACGATTTCTGTAACCGGAACTTTTGAGCCCCTGACCAGCATTGAAGTTATACCCGAGGTTTCAGGGCAGTTGCAGCGCCTGCGGCTGGCAGATGATACATTGTTAGATGTAGGAGTCGCTGTGCAAAAGGGTGAGGTTATCGCGGTTATCAACCACGATATTTCTTTGGCGCAATTAGCCGAATGTCAGGCTACGCTTGAGGCCAGCAGAGTTAATCTTTCCGATGCCGAGCGTGAGAAGAAACGCATAGTTAAATTATTTGAAGGTGGTTCAGCGACTGAGCAGGCCAGGGACAAGGCGGTAACCGCCGCCCAGTTGGCCGGGGCACAGGTCAAACAGGCACAAGCCGCTTTAGCCACAATAAAGGTTACACTTGACAAAGCCACTATAGAATCGCCGGTTACAGGCGTTATCTCAAAGAAATATATTGATGAAGGTAATATGGTCGGGCCGACAACGCCACTGGTTAGAATCGTACAGATTGAGACCTTAAAGGTTTTAGGTGGTGTTGGTGAGCGGTACTTGCCGAAACTTCAGCCTGATAAAACAAAAGTTTATATCAGAACAGATGCTTATCCGGAAGAAGAATTCGGAGGTGTGGTGTACAAAGTCGGAGTTTCGGTGGACCCCGTTACTCGAACCAGCGAGGTGGAAATTCGCGTTCCTAATCCGGATATGAAGTTAAAACCGGGAATGTTTGCGAGAATGACAATAGAGATAGGACGAAAAGAAAATGTTACTGTCGTTCCTGATACTGCAGTTATTAGGGAGTACGATAATACATACGCTTTTGTAGTTAATGGAAGCAAAGCACATTTCCGCCGATTAAAACTCGGGTTGTCCCAGCGGGAGTATCATGAGGTGGTTGAAGGACTACTACCTGGAGATAAAGTTGTTACTCATGGTCAGAATCAGCTGAAAGATGGCCAGGAAATCGAAGTATTTTCGGAGAATACAAAATGAATCTGCCCGAGCTGTCTGTAAGACATCCGATTATGACCCTTATGACGTTTATTGGTGTCATAATGGTCGGCGTATTGTGTTTGTCTCTCTTGCCAATCGACCTGTTTCCTGAAATGGACTTACCCACGATAACAGTACTGAGCCCTTATGAAGGAGCTGCACCGGAAGAAGTTGAAACAAAAGTTACCGAAGTCCTCGAGCGGAATTTATCAACAGTACCGGAATTAAAACATATAAACTCTACATCGAAGGAGGACATCTCTGTAATTGCGCTGGAATTTGAATGGGATACAGACCTGGATACAAGGGCAAACGAGGTCCGTGATGCCGTAGGGATGGCTAAAGTTTACCTTCCGGATGAAGTGGATGACCCCCGGGTTATGAAGCTCGATATTTCGAATTTCCCCATTATGGTTTACGGTGTAATGGCTGGAGAAAGCTATCCTCGCCTCGAGGATATCATTGATGATGAGCTGGTTGACCCTATCAAAAGATTACCCGGTGTTGGCTCGGCAGCGTTTATGACTCCCCTCCATCGGCAGGTCAATGTCGATTTGGACAGAGAACGGCTGGCAAGCTACGGTCTTACACCGCAGGATGTTGTCAATTCTATTATGAATGAAAACAAGGACACTTCCGCCGGCGATATGAAGATGGGGCTGGCAGAATATTTGGTGCGGGTGCCGGGTGAATTTAAGAGTGTCAAGCCAATGGAGCAAATAGTGCTAAGTTCCAGGAATGGCTCGATTGTCAGATTGTCGGATGTGGGGACCGTTGATGACGGTTTTAAGGAGATTCGAAGATATATCCGAATTAACGAGAAACCAGGCGCGATATTATTGGTTCAAAAGCAGTCCGGGGCCAATACTGTTCAGGTGGCCCGAGCCGTTCGAAAGCGAATCGAGCAGTTGAAGGTGAATTTGCCGAGCGACGTTACAATTTTGAATGTAATGGATTCTTCCGAGGACATTGAACGGACTATTCACGACCTGTCACGCACTCTGCTGGTCGGCGGTTTTCTGGCCATTCTGGCGGTACTTATTTTCCTGCGTCAGTGGAAGGGTACGATTATCATTAGTCTGGCCATGCCGTTTTCGCTTATTGTTGCCGTGATACCTTCTTACTTTCTTGGACGTACTCTGAATATGATGAGTTTATTCGGAATGATAATCGGTATTGGAATGGTTATAGACAACGCTATTGTCATTCTGGAGAACATTACACGCCATAGAGAGGAAGGTGAAAGCACAAAGGAAGGGGCTATTTATGGTGCATCCGAAGTTTCGATGGCTATAACTGCTTCGACATTAACGACAGTATGTATTTTCTTCCCGATTCTTTTTGTCAGGGGAATTACCAAAATCTTTTTTACAGAGTTTGCGACGATTGTGGTTATACTTTTGCTCGCTTCTTTATTTTCAGCTCTTACTCTTACTCCAATGCTTTCCTCTGCGTTGATGCGTAAGTTCCAAAAAGGGCATAAGCAGGGCGGATTCTTTGCAAAAACAGAACAGATGTTTGGTTTTTTGGTGGATAAATATACGCTTGTGTTGGATTGGGCTCTTAATCACCGCAAGAGCGTTATTGGAGTTGCTCTATCTCTGTTTATCGGGGTTGTTTTTCTCGTGCCGCGGCTTGGAAGCGAGTTTATGCCAAAGGAGGACAAGGCCAGGATTGAAGGCACTGTTTATTTACCGGTTGGGACGCGTGTTGAAGAAACTGTCAGAGTCATGCAGGCCGCTGAAAAAATACTGAAAGAAGAGGTTCCCGATAGCGAAAGAATATCTGTGTTTTCCCGTTGTGGCGTCAGCGAAGCAGGTTTTACCAACCTTTTCGGTGAAGAAGGTTCACACATCGGTTTGTTTGGAGTAAAACTTGTTCCGAGAGTTGAACGTACTCGGAGCACCGATGATATTGCGGCATCAATCAGACACCGAATCGAAGAAGTTAAAGGCCTGCTGCGAATCGAGAAGTATTCTCTTTCTACCGGCGACCCAATGGAAAACATGATATCCGGCGGCGGAAGACCGTTAGTGATTAATGTTATCGGTGATGATATGGACATTACAGATGAAATCGCAGCCGAAGTCAAAATGATAGCCGAGCAAACGCCGGGTGCTGTTGACATCAGCATATCACGGGAGAAGGGAAGACCGGAGCTCTGGGTGAACATTGACCGTGAAAAGGCATCAGCTATGGGTTTGAATACTTCAGATATAGGTGACACAGTCCGAACATCATTTTACGGTCGCGAAGCAAGTAAGTATCGAATTCATGGAGATGAATATGACATCTTTGTTCGGTTGGCCGAAGATGACCAGAGCAATATACAGGATGTACGTGCCACACCGATTCGCCTTCCTGGCGGACAATTAGTACGTGTTGACAGTGTGGCTCAAATCAGCATGAGACTGGGTCCCGTTAAAATTGAGCACAAGGACCAGGGACGCATAGTCAACGTGGCAGGTGATGTATATGGTCGTGCTCTTGGCGATGTTGTCGCTGATATCGAAGCAGGGGTAAAGAAGATGAAGATTCCAGCCGGAGTTCAGATATATTTTGCCGGACAGGCCGAAGAAAAGCTCGAATCATTTTTCTGGCTGATACTGGCATTGATTGTCGGCATGGCCTTGGTATATATGATTATGGCATCACAGTTCGAATCGCTGCTTGACCCATTTATTGTAATGTTCTCCGTTCCCTTTGCTTTCACAGGTGCCATATTAGCTGCACTTATAGGTGGCTTTCACATAAGTATTGTCGTATTCCTCGGGCTTCTTATGTTGATAGGTATTGTCGTGAATAACGCTATCGTGCTCGTCGATTATATTAACATTCTTCGAGCACGTGGACTCCCATTGGAGCAAGCCATTAAAAAGGCCGGACACGACAGGTTAAGACCCGTTCTTATGACCGCCTTTACAACCATCCTGGCTCTTATTCCAATGGCCTTCGGCAAAGGTCAGGGTGCGGAGATATGGAACCCCTTAGGGCTGACCGTTATGGGTGGGCTTCTCGTATCAACTTTTGTGACGCTGATTCTGGTCCCAACCATATACAGCATATTTGAAACTAAGATTAAGAAAAGCTCTTTGTGAAAGGTATATAATGATGAAACTTGTGATGATTTGCTACAACGAGGCAATAGACGATGAAGTTTCCGAAATTCTTGAGAACAGAGCTGTTACGGGTTACACCAAGTGGACAAAAGTTTTGGGAAAGGGACAGACCAGCGAACCGCATTTGCTCAGCCACATCTGGCCGAAAGCTAATAACGTGTTAGCTACTGTTGTCGAAGAGGAAATTGCAGATGCGATTTTAGACAGTGTCCGTACTCTGAAAACAAAGGTCGGCAAAGAAGGAATAAAGGCCTTCACCTGGCAGATTGATGATATTACCTGATTATATAAGCACTTATTATATGAGTTCTTGGCGACTAACACCTTAAGATAATTTGAAGCATTCCGTAGATATTTTTCCCACTGTTATAACGCAATCTTTCTAAAATTTACGTAATTTTTGGTTGATTTATGCCTTGCTGTGTGTTATTTTGGAAAATGAGGATGTTTAAGGATTTCAACTTAGCCGGGCAATTCTCAATATTATTTTGCAAAGGAGAGAAAAAGATGGATGATAGGATAGAAAAAAGGTTATTAACTGCAATATTACTCCTCGTAATCTGCTCATTCGCTCATGCAACAACTATAGGTTTGGTCCCCATTGCCGAGGGCGAGCCGGGCTCTGCAACAAATCCACTGAGCCAGGGTGAAGTAGTTCGGCTCTATATCAGCAGCAGTGGCAGCCCGGGATTAATTGGACTTGATGCTATCGCTTGTGTGGAAAGCGACAATTGTGAGTTTACAGGATTAATGTTTTGTCCAGAAGATTACGGTTGGTGGAGGGATGTTTTTCCTATAACGTGGTACTGGATGGGCCGTTTTTATTGTTCGTTTTGCGTGGACACCTTATTCTGTAATGTGGATTCTGTGGTTGGTCACTTTGATGTTCGCTGCACCGGTCCGGGCAACGTTGTTTTTACTCTTTCTCCCGACTATGAATGGGGTGGCTCTGTGGCTTGTGATTTCACAACACCTGTAATTTCGGGTAGTCTTACAATATACCAGGAAACTCTGAAGGTTCTTTCCCCCAATGGCGGCGAAGCCCTTCCGGCCGGCTCTAACTGTACAATCGAATGGGAAGATTACAGGTCTGACACCAATTGCCCGGACGATTACCTGCTTGTTTTGTATTGTTTGGATGACACCGGAGACCATCTGCTAAAAACATATCCTGTTTCCAGCACCTGTTCCTTCGACTGGCCTGTGCCGGATGCGAATTTCGAGCAGTGTCAAATGTTGATTGTTGATGTTAATGACCCGAACATAAAGGACGTCAGCGACGCTAAATTTACAATATACGAAT
>CAZUTR010000028.1:0-15088 GCA_964623545.1 uncultured Pirellulales bacterium
TCAAAGCGGGGTGCGCTGGGTGATCATTCTGGAGGGGGTTAATGACATCGGCGGCAGCAGCAGCTCCGAAGTAGTCACCAATTTAATTGCCGCGTATGAGGAGCTCATAGACAAGGCCCATGCCCACAACATCCTGGCATTCGGAGTTCCGATACTGCCCTTTGGAGGGTCCTTTTACGACAGCGCTAACCACCGGGCCTATCGCCAAACAGTTAACAATTGGATCAGGACCAGCGGCAAGTTCGACGGAGTAATTGACCTGGACGCCGCGGTGCGCAACCCGGCGAATCCTAACAAGCTGTTAGCGGCATACGACAGCGGCGACCATCTGCACCCCAGTGTGGCAGGCTACCAGAAGATGGCTGATGCCATTGACTTTTATTTATTTAATCTACCAAAAAATGAACGTCCCTGGACTATCTTTGTTGACGATGACGCGCCGCCGGGAGGAGACGGCTCAAGCTGGGATAAAGCATACAGGTATCTTCAGTATGCTCTGGCAGTAGCTATGTCGGTAGATGAGATTTTGGTGGCAGAAGGAACATATAAGCCGGACCGGGGCGGTGGGCAGAACCCCGGCGACCAATGGGCTTCGTTTCAGCTTATAAATGGTGTCGCTTTGATGGGTGGCTATGCCGGTTTTGGTACCCCTGACCCTAATGAGCGGGATATTGAACTGTATAAAACCATCCTTAGTGGCGACTTGCTCGGCAATGATGACCCTAATACATCAACTGAAGATTTAGGTGATGATCCCTGCCGAGCAGACAACTGTTACCACGTTGTCACCGGCAGCCACACCGATACCACGCCCGTCCTTGACGGATTTATTATCACAGCCGGGAATGCCAACAGTAGTTCAGACCATGGCGGCGGGATGAGCAACTGTGAAGGCAGCCCGACGATAACCAACTGCACATTCATCTCAAACTCGGCAGGAACAGGATGCGGAATGTACAACAATGAAAGTAGCTCGACAGTTATTAACTGCACATTCAGCAAAAACCTGGCAGTGTTCGTTGGCGGTGGGATTTGCAATGACTTCAGCAATATAACATTAACCAACTGTACTTTCAGCAACAATTCAGCACTCTATGGTTACGGCGGTGGGATATGCAACTATTCAAGCAACTTGACAGTAACCAACTGCATTTTGTGGGGCAATGACGCGCCAACTGAGCCACAAATATACAACGACAGGACGAGTTCAACAACTGTTACCTACAGCGACATAGCAGGTGGCTGGGCTGGTCTTGGTAATATCGATATTGACCCGTGTTTTGTAGAGCCGGGGTACTGGGATGACAATGGTACGCAGGGCGATGCTAACGACGATGTATGGGTTGATGGTGATTATCATTTACGAAGTGCCGGGTGGCGATGGGACATGCAGCGGCAGCTTTGGACGTGGGACGAGGTTACAAGCAGGTGCATTGACGCCGGCAATCCCGGCTCACCAATAGGTGAAGAGCCTCTCAGCGTCCCTTATGACCCGAACAGCGAATGGGGAATAAACCAGCGGATAAATATGGGTAGCCACGGCGGAACGGCAGAGGCATCTATCCCGCCTTACGGCTGGGCCATTCTTGCGGTTATCACAAACGACGGGACAGTCGATTTTACGGACCTGAAATACTTCTTGGAGAATTGGCTGAATGTCGAGAGCGAATGCCCCGCCGACCTAAACAGGGACAGCTTCATCGATATGTTCGACTATGCCATATTCGCGGAGGATTGGCTATTAGAAACAGACTGGTACTAATGATTGATAAGCGCAATAAAAAAATGGAGTGAGTTCTTTACATTGCGGTTTTTAAATAGTCTCCCGCAATGAATTGCGCAAATAAAACCCCCCAAATAAATTTGGGGGGCTAAATACTAAACGGAAGCGATGCCTTGTATCGCTGTTTCTAAAAGCAATTCGGAAAAAATCAATGCTCGTACTTCAGTTGCATTCCCCAAGCTGCGTCCTCTGAGCGGTTTGCTATGTTGTCCAAGTCTGCAAATGCAGCCGTGAGAGAAAAACGGTCGTTAATCATATAAACCAGGCACAAGGACCACCAGTCGCCCTCGGGCTTTAGCAGTTCGTACCCCTTTCTGGTTTCCTCGGTCATCAGGTTTGCTTTCTGACGGTACTCAGCAGCAAAGGCGAGCTTTTCAGTCACATAGGCAAAAATACTTCCCTCAAAAGTGAACTTTCTTTGGTTTTCACCGGCAAATCCAAGAAAGCCGGTATGCAGGGCACTGCTATTGCGAATTCCTGCTGAGAAAACAACCGGTCGAGGTAATAAACCCTCTATGGTTTTGCTTGAGACAAGGGTAAAATCAGTACCTGAGTTTCTTGCATTTCCATTTGCTTCCAACAACCAATAACCTGTGTCTCTGTCAATATGTCGCGTACCATCATTCCATTTCATGTGTGCACCCAATGTTATAGCCGGCATCCAAGGATGTTCGAACGCACCTTCCTGGACTATCATCGCTCGCATGTTAAAATTGTGCACGCCAACAGTGGAGTCCATTCTCGCGTCCATTCCCTTTCTGACATCGCCCGGCAGGTCACCTAAACTAAAAAGCTCATAAGCATAACCGAGCTCGAATCGACCAATAATGTTTTCGGTTATTGCGAGGGACCCTAAATTCTTTGAGTCAATAAGAATGTCAGAAGCCGAGAAATTGAGGCCTCCAAGCATTTTTCCTTCTTCCGGCGGATTTGCAAAATAAGCCGTACTGGTAAGAAATACGCCGCTGTTGCCTTCAACCGTGTGTAATGGGAAAGGCAAATCGGCGTGGACTGTGCTGCATAAAGCAATCACAAATGCTACAACAATCAGAAATTCCAGTCTTTTCATCATTTTCAACCCACTTCCAATTTTCATCACCAACATTCGTTAAAGGCCAAGCGCCCAACTGTACCCTAATAACGGAATCTTCCGTGCTTAGAGAATGAGAACACATACAAGTGCTCCCACAATTCTTAATCACAGGACTCAACAGGGAAGAGTACGAAGTGACTTTTCACTTCTCATCGCCTTTCCCCCATCTAACAATTTCCCTCCACTTAGCAATCGCCCAAAAACATTCCTGGGCAATCGCTTCCTAAACATCTAATTCCATCGATGCTACATTTTAACCATTTTCATATTAAATATCAAGAGAAATTTTGCCTCTTTATCTATATTTAAAGAATTTATGTGTTTTTATACTTTCTCCGAATAATTTATCGGATATAAATCTTTAAACGAAAGTGTTTTTTTCGAGTCGTTTGTTAATGTCACCGTCTCATTTGACATTGTTAGTGACTTAGCACAATTCAGAGGGAAGGGCCGGTAGGTACGGGGGGTGTCCAGTTTGCTGAGGGTGAATATTCGGCCTGCTTAAAAAGAAGAAATGATGCGCACAAGCTCGGTTGGTGAGCTGTAGATGCGCGAAACTTACGATGTGATTTTAGATACGTTTTATAGCGTCAACGAAGCAATTGAGGTTATTTGCCCACTTTTTTGCTTCCTGCAGGTCTATCCTGCCGGCTTTTACGAGCGACGCCAGATGCTTTTCTATCGTAATCATCTTCTCATCGGGCCTGTTTCGAGTTTTTGTCTGCAGCAGTGAATAGACCTGCTCTATCTTTCCGTTTCGTATCATGTTTGCGCAGGCATAGTTATTGTTTAGTATTTCCATCGCGACCATTCTTCCGATACCATCCTTTTTCGGAATGAGCTTTTGGCAGATAATATATGCAAGTCCGAGCGAAAGCTGATTCTGTACTTCCGATTGTCGGATAGCGGGGAAGTAATCGAGTATTCGAGTAATTGTTCCAATTGAATCGCGGGTGTGAAGTGTTGAAAAGACCAAATGGCCGGTCTCAGCGGCCATAAGCGTCATAGATATCGTTTCGACATCACGCATCTCTCCGACGAAAATAATGTCGGGGTCCTCTCGAAGCATCGCCTTTAGACCTTCCTGGAAAGTGGTGAGGTCTCTTCCGACCTCACGCTGCGAGATTATCGCATTTCTCTGCTGATAAATGTACTCGATAGGGTCTTCGATGGTAATGATTCTGCAGGCACGTGTCTCACTTAATCTGTCAATCATAGAGGCAATTGTTGTAGATTTGCCTGCACCGGTGATGCCAGTTACAAGCACCAGGCCACGTTTGAGAGTTACAATATCTTCCCAGACATTATTCGGAAATCCAATCTCCTCGACTTTCGGAATGTCCAGTGAAAGAGCTCTAATTGCCGCACATATACCATCATTTTCCTTGAAAATATTAATTCGAAACTGCAATTGTCCAAGTCGGTATGAGCAGTCTATGCTGCTGTGGCCGAGGAGGCTTCTAAACTGGCTTTGAAACTTTTGCAGGTTCTCATCGCTTAAGAGTGGATAGATAAGCTGCTTTGCCATTTTTGCATTCACTTCGGGCCCAGCAAGCTTTACCAGGTCGCCGTCAATACGGTAGGTCGGCGGGGCACCGACCTTAATATGCAAATCTGACACTCTCATCGCACCGTGCTCACTGAAGTAGTTGAGCATATCGAGAATGCTTAAGTCCCCCATGTTCTCGGCCGGATAAACTTTTGTAGTTGCTGGGTATCCCTTAGCCATATTCAACTCCGATTAAGTAATATGGGTTCCCTACCTTACTGTTAATTGCAGGGAACCCAAACCCTATCCTTTGTTTTTGGGGACCCCGCCGAAGGGGTCCATAAATTCGATTCAATTGTTTTTTTCGTTTATTGTTTGGCCAACCGCTCCCTCGGTTTTTGGCTATATCAAATACGTAGTACCGTCAAGTTATATAATAATTATACGGTATTACTTCGGATAAATCAATATGCGAATTAACATCAAGCAGGATTATTATGTTGATTTTTCTGGCATCGGCTGTTTAAGCAGCTATAATCTGCGACAAATCGCGTTGGAATTAATGGTTTGAAGAGCAGGGCCGATGTGCATTGTTTTTCATGGATTAAATACGAGGCAAAACTGCCTTGTGCTTATTTCGTGAAGGTAATATAGTACGAGTTATGCTGGTTACATCAGTCCTGCAGATTATAGGACCAGCGAATAGAGGTCATAGATAATTAAACACCACCCCTGCCGCAGGGTACGGGGTAAAATCCATTGACGGAAATGTTGTGAGTGTGCGCAATAAAACACTGTTCATTTTAGTAGTTTTTTCGATAACAATTTTGGCGACAGCATTTGTTTGCCGAGCCAGCACGGACGCCAACAGCCAGCTATGGGTGGGGCAGGATTTATACCTGGCTGGCAGCGAACTCGTAACCTTTCAACCAGACACAAAGAAGTATGTTCTGGTTTTTCAGAATGGTTTCGAGATGACGATAGGAGCCAACAAATTTTTCAGCGACACTGCTGTGGTATGGTTCGGCGAGCTGTTTGGTTCTCAGAGTGTGGAATCAAATGTTCTGCATGCATGGTTGTATCTACGTGATAATGTATCTGCACAAAAAGTCAAAGGCGCCAAAACAGCCAACGTGGAGCAAATAACAATTGAAAAGGGACGGGAGACGGTCATTCGACTGAGTATAAGCGGTGAAATTTTCGTGACTGCTGAGAGTAGAGAAACCGGCGACCCACGTGGATTAGAGCTTTATAAAAGAGCCGTTGCTGCCGTTGAAGCTGCCAGGACGGAGCTTGTTTTTGAAACCAGGGTCGCTGCGCCGGAATTGGGTGCTAAAGAAAAACCAACAGGGACCAGCCCGCTGCACCAACTTGCGTCGGGAGACGCAGGGGCCAGCGAAAAAAAGATTGCGAAACATCCAAAAAGGACTATGCCGGTGGAAAAAGTATTTCAGCCTGCTGGGGAACCGGCTGTTCAAGCAGGAGTTCAAAAAGAACGCAAAACGCTTGTCATAGAATCAATGAAAAGTCGAGCAATATATCCAGTTACCATAGCACCAGTCGGCGAGGTTCAGCCAATTATAGAGTGGGGCAAGGGGGCAGACGGTTTAGATATTGCAACGGTGACAGGCAGAGTATATCTGAGCCAGCAGCAGGATGAACAGGGAGGGCTGCTCGAATTACAGGCGGATAATGCGGTGATATACTCCTCTGAGGACCGTGGGTCAACCGGCATGCAAATCGGCACTGAAGGGCTTCTGGGCGGCGTAGCATCTGTAAGTGCAATTTATATGTCCGGCAACGTCGTGATGACCGAGGGACAGCGAACCATCCGCGCGGATGAAGTATATTACGACTTTGAGGGGAAAAAGGCAATCGCCGTCAATGCGGTTATGAGGAACTTCGATGTGTCACGTGGTATTCCGATTTATGTAAGAGCGACGAAACTGCGGCAGGTTGCTGAAAATCAATTCACCGCCGAGGACATTACACTGACGAGTAGTGAATTTTACCTGCCCCAGATTTCACTTAACGCTTCGAATGTGATTATCACCGATACGACCACTATTGACGAGCGGAGCGGCAAGTTGTCCGACAGCAGCTTCGATGCCCAGATGCACGATGTGCGTTTGAAGCTGGAAGAAACGACAATTTTCCACTGGCCTTACATCCGCAGCAATCTTCAAAGGCCCGATATTCCACTTAAGGGGATACGCACCGGCCACGACAGCATTCGTGGTACATTCGTCGAGACTCGATGGTACTTGTCACGTCTGCTTGGATTGCGGGAGCCGGAGGGGACAAAGGGCACATTGTCACTGGATTATTATGGTGAGCGTGGTCCCGGGGCCGGCACAGAAATCGAATATGAAAGGGAGGATTATTTCGGCCGACTATTCGGCTACGTGATGCGAGATACCGGCGAAGACCGGCTCGGAAGAGTCAGCAGCAGAAGAGACCTCGAGCCCGACGATAAAGCCAGGGGCTGGTTTTCCTTTGAGCACAGGCATTTTCTACCTTACAGATGGCAGCTTACCACCGGCGTGAACTACGAGTCCGATGAGCGATTTGTTGAAAGTTTCTACCGAGATATATTCAATATCGGTGATGAGCGTGAGACTTATATTCATCTTAAACGTATCGAGGATAACTGGGGCATTTCATTTTTAGGCAAGGGACGACTTAATGGCTTTGCCGATGAGCTTGAAGAGATGCCGTCAGCCGAGTTTCACTTAACGGGACAATCGCTTTTCGATGACAGGTTTACTCTTTACAGTGACAGTCAGGGCGGTTACTTCCGGCAGAGGATTGGCAATGAGCACGCAACAGTGATCGATGAAGAGCGGTATATATTTGGTTCTCACAGAACCGAGCTTGATATGCCCGTCAACGTACACCACAAGCGGATTAAAATAGTACCGTTTGTAGCTGGTACTTTCGGCTATGACGACCGCAGCGGTTTTACGCGAACGCTTGTAGATGGAAGTAATACAGGTGTTAAAGGTGAGGAAGAGGTTTGGATTGGTGAAGCCGGAGTTCGCTTATCGAGCCAGTACTGGAAGGTTTATCCAAATGTTAGTTCGAGACTCTGGGATTTGAACCAGCTGCGTCATATCATAACTCCTCAATTGACGGCTGTCGCTTACGAAGAGAGCGAGTCGGCGGTCAAGCAGCATGATGTATTGAATGTTGCTATTTCTCAGCGGCTACAAACCAAACGGGGGCCAGCAGATAATCAGTCAACGGTTGACTGGGTTCGGCTGGATGTAGATTTTACGTGGGTTGATGAGCCGGAAGGTCCCGGCGTCGCATTTGCGGACAGATTCATCTGGAACAAACCCTTCGTACCACTGAGAGTCCTTTCGGCACCGAGTATTCTTAACGGTGACCTTGGCGATATGTCTCTTGGCAGGATTGAAATGTTCGGGCCGAGGAGAAACTATCTCGGTGCGGATTTACTCTGGCAGGTCAGTGGCACAACTGCTGTTTTGGCAGATTTAAATTATGATATGAAAAGCGGAGTTGTTCAGCAGTTGAATATCGGGCTGTCACAAACGCGCTGGCCCGATTTGAGCTATTATATAGGCAGCAGATATTTGAAACGTCTAAAGGTTCTTGATGAACAGGGCTCGAATGCATTCGTATTTGGAGTTAATTATGCTGTCAATGAGCGATATACGGCAGTTTTTTCACAGCAATATGATTTCGACTACGGCTCAAATATACGCAGCGATTTTAGTCTAATCAGGCGTTATCACAGGATGTATTGCGGTCTTACATTCAGCATAGATGAATCGCTGGACAGACAGGCAATTGCTCTTAGTATATGGCCGCAAGGCGTTCCGGAAATGGCAATGGACGTTGGAAACCACATAGGATTCGGTGGTTATGATTGACAAATGAGAGCTAATAAATAATAATGGCTGAATAAGCAATGCTTATTCAATAATCGGTGAAAAATTAACGATATAACGATATTAAGATGGAAAGGGGAAAATTATGCCGTTGGTTACTACCGAAAAAATGTTCAAGATGGCCTATAAAAACGGTTATGCGGTTGGTGCATTCAATGTCAATAACATGGAAATCACTCAGGGAATCGCAAGTGCCGTAACTGAGGAGAAGGCTCCACTTATTCTACAGGTCTCCCGAGGCGCGCGTGATTATGCGAGTAACAGTTTTCTCAAGGCGATTATTGACGTTGTTGTTGCGGAAAATCCCGATATTCCAATTGCTATACACCTGGACCACGGTGACTCATTTGAGACCGCCAAACAGTTCGTTGACGATGGTTTCACATCGGTAATGATTGACGCGTCTTCGCAGCCATTTGAGGAAAATATCCGTGTTACCAAGGAGGTTGTCGAGTATGCTCACGCCAGAGAGGTTGTGGTTGAAGCCGAGCTGGGCCAGCTTGGCGGAATTGAGGAAGACGTTGTTGGAGTAAAAGATATAAGCGCCCATTTGACAGACCCCGAACAGGCTGTGGAATTCGTTAAAAAAAGCGGTTGCGATTCATTGGCGGTGGCGTGCGGAACAAGTCACGGTGCCTATAAGTTCAAGTCTGAGCCGAAGCTTGCGTTTGATGTGATACAGAAAATAAGCAACAAATTGCCGGGATTTCCGTTGGTTATGCACGGCTCAAGCAGTGTACTAAAGGAATTCAAAGATTTGATTAACAAATACGGGGGTGATATGCCCGATGCGATGGGTGTTCCGGAGGAGGCAATCAGCAAGGCGGCAAAGATGGCAATCTGCAAGGTCAATATCGACACGGACCTTCGAATGGCCCTAACCGCAAAGATTAGACAGGTCTTTGCGGAAAAACCCAGTGAGTTCGACCCTCGGAAATATCTCGGTCCGGGCAGGCAAGCCATCAAGGAAATGGTAAAGCACAAACTGCATGTTCTCGGTTGCGCAGGCAAAGCGGCTGAGTGTATGTGATGAAAAGGAAGAACGTGAAACAAAAAATGCAAAACCACAACTTAAAGCTCAAGATTTATAAATGCTGTGTCCCTAGTTCTGAGGTAACAATTCTCAACCCCGCCCGTGCCGCAGGGTACGGTGCCAAGTTTGGCTTAAGCAGTCTGGCGTTTATTTTTCTGCTTTTGCTCTGCAGTTTTACTTTTGCAGAGCCATCAAAAAAAGCCCCGGCGACGGGCAAGGCGCAACTCCCCGCTGTTGTTGAGCCTGAGCAATCATCAGGTAGCGTTATTCAGAAAGTCTGTGAGCTGATTTACGAGGGGCAATCTGATGCTGCCGATAAGCTGATAGAGAAGTCCGAAGCCGAAGGCAAGTCGAGCCAGCTTGAGCAATTAAAAGAGAACATCGAAGAATATAAAAGCATAAACAAACGCCGACAGCAGGCACGTGATGAAAGTTACAATATGCAACTTGTAGAGCTGGGCGAATTAAAAATTGATATCGACGCCAATAGTGTAGATGACGCAAACGAGGCAAACGATGTAAACAGCATCCCCGAGATATTTTCCGTCATCACCAGAGCACATGAGTTTGCTAACAAACAACAGAAAGCGGAACTGCTTTCCAGAGACATTGTTAAAAAGACCATTCAAAAAGCATTAGACAAAGCCGCCAAGTACGAATCACAAGGCGAATGGCTCGACGCATATTTAAACTGCTACTACTGGCTGCAGCTGATTGACCCGAACAACAAGGCCTATTCAGACTATGCAGACGAGCTATTAGACAAGGCCAATATTGTTGCATCTTTTCAGGATAGTCCCTGTGAAACCTCTGAGGAACGCTTCCAGAACGTCGATGAAAAGACATTAATCCGGGCGATTAAGCACCTGAGATTCAACTACGTCACCGTTATTGACAATCTCCAGATGGTGAAAAAAGCTCTCAAACGCTGTGAAATGTTAGCAGAAGTGATTAGAACATCCGATGTTGTCCAAGATGCTGTTTATGAGGACGCAAATGACTATCAAGAGAAAAAATTCACTGCCTGGTCAGCCGGTCTGTCGGAGATTTCGGATAACCTGGAAAAGATGAGCACCAACATTACCGAGGACAAGTTCGAAGACATCTTTGAAAAGGTTCTGAAACTGAATTCGCAAACAGCACAGCTGCCAGATGAGTTGCTGATAGCACAGTTTGCAGATGCGGCGTTGTCGGCACTTGACCCTTATACTGTTATGGTTTGGCCCAAGCAGATACAGGATTTTGAGAAATCAATGACCAATGAGTTTACGGGTATCGGGATAGAGATTATAAAACAAAAAGGATTTTTGACAGTAGCGAGTTTATTACCGGATACGCCGGCGTATAAATCCGGACTTGATGCCGAGGATGTTATCGAAGCGGTGGACGGCGTCGAAACAAAAGATATGACTCTATCATGCGCTGTTGACAGGATTACCGGTCCGTCAGGCACCAAAGTCACACTGACAATAAGACGCAAAGGCGAAGACAAGACATTCGATATTGAATTAACCAGAGCCAAAATAACCGTTCCGACGATTCGAGGCTGGCAAAGAACCGAGGCGGGAAAATGGCTTTATATGCTCAATGGCAAAAACAAAATTGGTTATGTTCGCATCACCAACTTTTCCGAGAAAACCTCTTCGGACTTCGAAGAGATATTGGATGAGCTTGAGCCAGGGGGATTGAAGGGATTGATTCTGGATTTACGATTTAATTCTGGAGGGCTGCTTACAAGCGCCATTGACATTGCTGATAAATTTCTTGACCAAGGCCCGATAGTAATTACACGTCCCAGATATTGGGTTGCATCGACTTATGCACAGGCACATAAAAAGGGGACGCATCCGGATTATCCGGTGGTTGTTCTGGTTAACCGTTATTCTGCCAGCGCCTCGGAAATTGTGGCTGGTGCTTTGGCTGACAAAGTACATAATCGAGCAATTCTGGTCGGAGAGAAAACCCACGGCAAAGGCAGTGTACAGGGGATAAAGAATTTTGCCAACAATAAGGGTCAACTAAAATATACAATGGCGTATTATCACCTGCCATCAGGGCAAAGGGTTCAAAGCCGGGAGCAAGTGAAGAAGCAAAACAAAACCGACTGGGGGGTCAAGCCGAATATCAAAGTCGAATTGACGAGCGAGGAAATGAGAAAACTGACCGATGTGCAGAGAGACAATGCGGTGCTGGCTCAGGCAAATCACAACAGTTCCGGTGCGGGTGAGCTGAAAAGATATTCCATCGAGCAAACCCTCGAATCCGACCCTCAACTAGCTATCGCATTGCTGGTCATCAAAAGCAAACTGGTAGAGCAAAGCATGAAAGCAGAGACAAAAACCTCAGCGATTGTGAGTTCCTCTTCACATGCGATTCACTCGGCAAACAGCCCTGTCAAAAATAAGAAAGGCAATCCCGCCACAGATAAGGCGGTCAGGAATCTATAAGAAGATATGGCAGAGAAGCCCAGACCATCTAATTCTGATACATCTAATGGCAGGCCCGCCATAAGAACGGCGGGCAGGTTAGAGCAGCAAAGGCAGCAGAAGCTGTCGTCTATCAGGGAATTGGGAATTGAGCCTTATGGGGATAGGTATGAGGGTGCCGAGCCGGCAGAAGACATCAAGAGTAGATTCCAGGATGCTCTTGAAGACCAGCAAGCTAATTGTGCAGGCAGGATTGTGCTTCTAAGGGACATTGGGAAACTGATTTTTATTACGCTTCGGGACAGCAGTGGTACCATCCAGGTCGGCTTGAGTAAAAAGCTGCTGGGCGAGCAGTGGCAGCTCGCCAAGCTGCTCGACCTTGGTGACATAATCGGTGCTTCGGGTCAGCTAGGCAAGACAAAAACAGGTGAGATTACTATCTGGGCTGATAAACTGACAATGCTGAGCAAATGTTTGTGTCCGCCGCCGGAGAAATTTCACGGCCTTGCTGACGTTGACCTGCGGTACCGGCAAAGGTACGTGGATATGTGGGCCAACCCGGAGGTTATGGAGCTGTTCAAAAAGCGAAGTGCTATTGTCTCTGCTATAAGAGATTTTTTGAAAGAAGAGGGGTTTGTTGAAGTTGAGACGCCGATGATGCAGGCCATTGCCGGCGGCGCAGCGGCAAAGCCGTTTATAACACATCATAACAGTCTTGATATGGATTTGTTTCTGAGGATTGCGCCGGAGCTGTTTTTGAAACGATTGCTCGTCGGCGGAATGGAGAAGGTATTCGAGATAAACCGCAACTTCCGCAACGAGGGACTGAGCAGACAACATAACCCGGAATTTACGATGCTCGAATTATATCAGGCCTACGCGGACTACAATGTTATGATGGATTTGACAGAGCAGATTATCACTTTGCTTATCGAAAAATTTTGCCCCAACAAAAAGGTACAGTTTGCGGATTTGACGACAGATTTCTCTCAACCGTGGAGGAAAGCTCAATATGCTGATCTGTTGAAAGAGTATAGCGGCTGTGATATCGATGATATTAAAGCTATCAGGCAAAAAGCAAAAGAGCTCGAAACAAATGAAGAGGATATGGATGAGGTGGTGGTTACCAATGAAGTTTTTGAGGCCACCGTTGAGGACAATTTAATAAATCCGACTTTTGTGCTTGATTATCCGGCGCAATTGTGTCCCCTGACCAAACGTAAAAAGGGTGAACCGAAATATGCTGAGCGATTCGAATTGTATATCGGTAAGATGGAACTGGCCAACGCCTACACGGAGCTGAACAACCCGGCTGTGCAGGAAGAAAATTTTCAGATTCAACTTCGCGGGCAAGAAGAGTCAATGGCGACAATGGACAGGGATTTTATAACGGCATTAAAATACGGCATGCCGCCGGCGGGAGGATTGGGTATCGGTATCGACAGACTGATTATGGTTCTGACCGGTGCTGCGAGTATTCGCGACGTGGTTCTGTTTCCACTTCTAAAGCCAAAGGGCACCCCAAAATAACGTGGTGCGTTTTGTGCAACACGATATACTTAATGCGAGATACTAAAAAATGTTGAAACTTTTTTTTTGGCTGCGATACCTGCGTAAGAAAAAGATAGTATTCTTAAGTATTGCCGCGGTTGGACTGTCCTGTGCGCTTCTGATAGTGGTTGCGAGCTTGTTCGACGGTTTCATCAAAGCGGTTGAGCAGACCGGCCGAGAGGCATTCGGTGATATATATCTCAATCCTCGCGAGCGAATTGCTGATTGTGATGTTTTAATTGACCGTCTTGAAGCATTGCCGCAGGTCGAGGCGGCAAGCGCTCTGCTGGATACATACGGGCTGTTGCGACTGGGGGCAGGTGATGTTCGGCCTATAAGAATTCTGGGAATCAACGCATCTGAATATTCCAAAATTACAGAATTCAAGAATTATTTGCTTACTCAGAAACAATCGCCGGAACCGGTGAACTTCACAGCCGAAGGTCATCCGGATGAGAAAGCGGTCCTGGTAAGTATTGGCGTGTTGGAAAGTCCCGATGAACAGACCGACCAGTACGATTTCGAGTCGGCAAAGTCCTGGCTGGGCGAAGAGGTCGTACTTACAACAGTAGCCGTGACGGAAGAGACAGAACAATCCGGCCGGGATGAATCCAAAAAGCGATTCAAACCCAAGCACCTCAAACTGAGGATTGCTGATATTGTTTTTACAGGTATGTATCTGCGGGATTCCAGGGACGTTTATTTGCCTATCGAGCAGGTCAGGGAACTCATTGGTGCAGAGAAATCATCACGGTTCGGGCCGAACGAAGAAATTCAAATAAGAGTGGCCGAAGGTATTGTTCCCCAGCAGATGATAGAGCCTATTCGCAAACTCTGGGTAGATTTTGCTCGCGAACATAACTTCTCTGAGGAAGCGACAAATCACTCGATTTTGCGGACATCCAAGCAGATGCAGAGATATTTCATCGCTGAACTGCGGAAGCAAATGGGGCTTTTGATGCTGATATTCGGCGTGATATGCTCGGTCGGCGTGCTGTTGATATTCTGTATCTTTTATATGATTGTAATGACCAAACAAAAGGATATAGCTGTGATAAAAAGCTGTGGAGCATCCAGCTATTCGGTGGTGACAATCTTTCTCGGATTCGGCGCCTGTGTGGGAGTGGTCGGCTCGGCGCTGGGGGCGGGATTAGGATTTATCGTAACGAAAAATGTCAATACTATCGAAGAATGGATTAGAGTGCTGTTTGGCCTTAAACTTTGGAAGAGCAGCGTGTACGTTTTCGAAAAGATACCTAATCAAATCGACGTAAGTGCATCGGGCTGGATTATTCTTTTTTCGATTCTCGCAGCTAGTCTGGGTGCATTGCTCCCGGCGATAGTCGCCGCCAGGACAAGGCCGGTAGAAATTCTCAGGTATGAATAATCTAAAATTATGTTTAAAATAATTCTCGCATTTCGGTATTTGATGAAACGGCGGATAACATATCTGGCGGTCTTTGCCGTTGCGCTGTGTGTTTTTATGGTTGTTGTAGTTATGACGGTTATGACCGGTCTTGCGCGTGACTTTAAGGCCAAGAACCATAGCTGGGTGGGTGATTGTGTTATCGGCAGCCAATCCCTTGTGGGCTTTGGTTACTATCAAGAGTTTATTGAAATTCTGGACAAGACCGATTTTGTCCAGGCTGTTTCGCCGGTAGTCAGGAGCTATGGAATTCTGACTCGCCGGGAGAATGGTTATAACGATAATATAGAGATTATGGGTATAGAGCCGCTGAGGCATAGTGCGGTCACCGGCTTTAGTCAGACTCTGTACTATAACAAGGATGATGTATCCA
>CAZUTR010000029.1:0-7327 GCA_964623545.1 uncultured Pirellulales bacterium
TCCTATCTAATCCAAATGTTGAAAACCGCTCTTGAATGAAATCCTCTTCTTTTATATCGGCTGTATTAAGGGCGATATTAAGGGGAAAAAGGGAGAATTTAGAAGGGAGAAGGGATGGTGGTTAGGGGTTAGGGGTTAGAGATTAGGAAGTTAGTGAAGAATGCAGGTTAGCCGTAGGTCCTGCCGTTCTGGTCGACGTAAACAGTTCCCCTCGCCTGCCTGATTACCTTAACAGCCTTCGGGACCTCTTCCAAGGACGGGACCTTGAACAAAGTGCGGCAGGTTTTACATCTTACCCTCCTGCCGGCAGCATCTTCATCGAGCAGCCAGCAACTAGTGCAACCCGGGCATTGGGCAATAATCTGCATAACATAACTTCCTCAAACCAGCAAACGGCCGGTTTGAAAGAGCAAAAATCAAAGATTAAATATCAAAATTAAGGATTCAGCCCCGTGTCTTCTATCGAAAACAGACACGGGGGCTGATACAAAATTTACATTAATTTTATTTCTTTGTGCCGATAATAGCAATTACCACAAACAATAATTCCATAAGTTCAAAGAGTATCCAATTCATGGGCCTGTTTTCGAGATTTCGCTTGATTTATGCACCTAAATCAGATAATATAATCGTTGTGAGCAGATGTGATGAAAAGGTGAAGAGAATTTCCTGCAGGGTTGTCAGGTCCGTTACCCTCAATAGAGAAAATGACTGGCTTCGACCCATAGAGCACCCAAACGGCAATATAATTATATCCTCTAATTCATTTAGTATTTCCTGCGAGCCACTAAGAGACCAGACAATTGGGCGGTTTCTCGATTGCTACGCCTGAATCCCAATGGGGAGAATTAAAATCACACCAGGTCTTTCAAGTAGTGTCTGAGGTAATAGCGGCATTGGGATAAGATAACCGCACTTAATACTATTACAACAAAGGCATCGAGAGAGACCTCATTCATTACAACAGCCAAAGCCGTACCCGCTGCAGGAGGATGCTCGAAGTCCAAAGCAACCATAATAAAGATGGCGATTCCAACCGCGAGGGAGTACTCGATGAAATAAGGCATGTTAGTAAAGTAGAACAAAGAGCCACAAGCCAAGCCCGTCAGATGGCCACCGATAATATTTCTTCTTTTTGCCGACACTGTTTTGGGCATTGCGAATACAATAAAAATAGTAGCTCCCATTGAACTAATCACTATCATTTTGTCTCTGCCTACAATAAGGGCGAAGGTAAACAGAACAATGGTTGCCAATAAGCTTTGCAAAAAATAATATTTCCAAAGCTCTACAAATTTGCTTTTTATTGTTAATTGCGGCTCTATCATTCGCTCAATCCGACTTAACTTTTCAACACAACTTGTGATTTGAAATAAAAAACGGCGAGGTTCGGATATGTGGAAGGACCAGTCATATTATTACCTCGCCGAGTTTACAAAATCCTTTGGGGCTACCAAATCAATCATCCATGACCGGATTTGCAAAATAATTAATTCGCCACGGCTCTATATTCCATACATTGCGATGCATTCCGCCGTCTTACCAATGATTTCTATACTCTCAAGCTGGCCAGATAACAGAAGCTGCTGCGCTCGCTGGACAGCATCAGAATCTTCCGGCGGCATGTTCTTTGCCTTCTCAATCCATGAATCACAATTCACCTGTAGCGAAGCATCCGCCTCATTATTTGTCGGAACCCTGGGGCCAGCCGGCTGCTTCGCAGATGTCTCTTTCAAAATATCCGGAACTTGATTATCACCTATTTTGTCAATCATAAATCGCTGCCTTTTTTATTCAATCCACTGTTCTTTTCGCAAGTTTTTGCCAAAACTTTATGATTTTTCCTATATATTTGTTTTTTTCTAAAGTTAACGCCTTTTTAGGCCGATTTAAGTCGCTTCGTTTTAGGACCTATTTTTCCTATAAAGTGTCACCCACATCATCAACTACAAATTTAACGAACTTAATCGAACTAACGGTACCCAGCTTCCCCTCTAAAGATGTGGAACCGGGCAATATAGAATGGCTGTAATACTTCTTTATTCGCTCTTCAGTCGTTTTATCGGTAGTATCCCAGATTTGCTCAATCGCCCACAGCATCTGCCCATCAGTCAAATCTATAAGCTTCAACCGAAGCCCAATGGCCATATGAGGATAGGGCTTATATCCTGTTATAGTACCCACCAATATAGCATCGCACCTCAAGCTCTCATGCATCGCGGCCAATTGCTCGAGATTAAATGTCGAGTTTAAACCAATCTGGAGGTTTCTCCACACAGTGTCACTTTGACGAACAATAGTTAGTCCGAAAATTTGCTTTTTTTGCAACGCCTGAAACAGTGCCTCGGTCACATCAGTGGAAACATTCGGATAGCTCAAGTCGTTGGCCAGCTCAACAATGGCAACCCGACCGATAGTATAAAGGTCCTTATGCGGATTTAAATAATAGCATGTTGCAGGTGCTCCACCAATAATACGCGTGCTGCATCCCGATAGAAAAATCAGCAACAACAATAATATAATCTTTATGCTATTCATTAGATTCACCTAAAACTTGTGTTATTTTTAATTTTTGTTCGCTTTGTGGCGCCTTTGCCACGCTCTTATCCTGCTGTGTTGATACCTCAGTGTTAACTTCACCGCCAAGTTCTTCAAGTATACGAAGCAGCGTTTCCAGTTGAGCTTTGTCGGCATCCCGCAGTTCATCTCGGAATCCAATCACATCAGTTTTCCAATTGTTTAATTCAATGCGCATCTCAATTAACAGTTCATTCGCCTCAGCTAATTCCTTTTTTGCCTGCTTTAATTCAGATTCGATGATGATGCTCTTGTCTTTAAGCTCGCCATTTTCTGAAACAAGTTCCTGATTTTTATGTCGCAGCTCAGCCGCCTGCTCAGACAGTGCAGCGTATTTCTTTGACAGTTCGAGCGCAGAATCCACAGCAGTTTGAGCATTTGGAGCAGCTTGCTCAAACCTTCTTGATATAGGGCTGTTTTGATGTTGGATGTCAGACTCGATGTTACGAACAATTTTAACCGGTACATCAGGAACTGAAACTGAGCAACCGACCAAGGTAAATATCAGCACCGAGATAGTCAAAAAAAACATGGTTTTTGTATAAGTTTTCATCTTTTATTTCTCCAATCAATATACATTTTATGATTTATTGTAAAATTGGGTCCTTATGTTTGTTTAGAATCCATATCACTAACCTGCTCAACATCAGATGGCTCATTTTCAGATTGAACGTTATCAGATTGCGAACTCTCGTACTTACATTTAATATATGTCTTTGCGCCACAAGTACATATAAACTCTACAACTGCAAATTCAGAATCTTTTTCCACAACGCTCACCATGGGCTCTACAGTGGTTATAACCCTTTGGGAAGTGGTTTTTGCGGGACTCTGTTCCACATCAATTCTGAATTGACCTTCTAGTTTAACATCCTTGCCCTTTAGAATATGAAGCTCTGCTTTTTCCATTTTTACTTTTGCCCTCATTGTTGTAAACACATTGGTTTTGTGTCAGGCACAATAATCGATTGAGTGCTGGTCCTGTTCGTTATCATCAGGTTCGCCGCGTAATTTTTCTTCGCCTAATTCTTTTAGCTCTTCTTTATCTGATTCCTGTTCCCCTTCGTTTTGCCCGTGCTGCTTTTTCTTCTTTCTCTCTTCGCGGCGTTGTATCGGAGTTATGCCTCCAATATTTTGCAGACCCTCAACCGGCTTAATTATACTATAATCATTGTCCGCCATCTTTCCACTGCCTCAATTTTACAGACAAGTTAAATATAGCGCTCGCGTGTAACTGACTTACACGCGGCTCGGTAATTTCAAACAGCTCAGCGATTTGCTTCATTGTTAGTTGCTGCTGATAATAGAGAATAATAATCTGCCGTTGTCTCTCATTCAGTTGCTGGATGGCTTCCGTCAGTTTGTCCACAAGCTCGGTCTGTTCAATCCGATGAGCGGGTGTAGTTGTGCTTTTTGATGCAAGACATGAGCCAAGTGGTAATGAATCCTCCTGTGAGCTGTCGATTGAAACGAAATGCTTCGCACGGGCGCTTTCAAATGTTTGATAAAGTTTATCAACCGATATTTTAAGTTTTTCAGCTAACTCTTCATCAGTTGGCGTTTTGCCCGTTTGATTGGCAATTTTTACACTGAGCTGCATGGCCTCGCGTATCTGCTTGTCGATATTTGCCGGTACAAAAGACCAGTTTCTCAACTCATCGAGTATAGCACCTCTGATTCTGATATAGGCATAGGTTTTAAATTCCGCTTGGCGGGAGGCGTCATAATCATGAGCAGCTTTAATCAAACCGACAGTTCCGGCGGAGACCAAATCCTCATACGACAAAGGGGGCTTTAGATAAGTCACCACCCGCTGAACTATTTTATGAACCATAGGCAGAAATTGCGTTATCTGCTCGTTTTCTATTGCTTTTTCTTTTTGGTCTGTGTATGCGCGCTTGGCAGTGTTTTTTAAGTGCTCTGTCTTTTCGTTAAGGACCCCCAAAGCCATGTTTTCAGCTCTGGTGTCCTCGACCGACTGACGTTTCGAAATATTTTTATGTTCCGCTGCCATCGGCTCGTTCCTCATGTTGATTCATTTGGTTTTTCAGCATCGCGTTGACCAAAATAGCGTTAATCGCTCTCACAGCCAAAACCGCCACAACATAAGCGACTACCGCCCCTGTTAGTGCCCTCTTACAACAGGTAAAGGGTGCAAGGCCGCTAATCCAACCGATTAAGCTGACTGTGAAGAAAAATATTACAGCAACAGATATCGCAATTGCTCTAACTTGTAACGGCATGACGAATCCCCGATTTATTGTAAGCTAATTTTAATTTGAAACTCCAACAAGGTTCTGTTCACTGGACACCACCTCTGATGTCGATTTCAAAGTTATAGTTTCCACTGGTTCTATTTCGGTTCCGAGTATTACTTCGTCGTAAGCCACGACCGGCAGTGGCGGCACAGTTCGCGACAACATTGCTGCAAGCGGTGCTCGCAATCTTGAATCACAGAGCAAAACTATTTTGTCCCTGCCCTGGTTCATTGCTTCTTTCCACGCCTGTGCTATATTGGAGCTCATCTCCATTGCTATTTCAGTCGGCAAAGCCAAGTTTACTCCATCTGCTTCCTGTCGCAGGTTTGTAGTCAATTGATGTTCGAGTGCAGGTTCCAGTGTTATAGCTGAAATCTTGCCGTTGTTGTCTTTATACTGCTCGGTGATGGTTCTGCTTAACGATTTGCGAACCATTTCAGTAAGAATATCAGTGTTTTTCGTTTTTGATACATGTTCTCCAAGTGATTCAATTATCGAGCTTAATTCACGAACCGGTATTCCATCTTTCAAAAGATTTTTAAGAACACGCTGCAGCATTCCAACAGGCACCAATTCACCAACAACCTCACCGACCAGTGACGGCTGAGTTTTTCGAAGTCGGTCCACAAGAAGCTGCACATCTTCACGTGTTAACAATTCGTCAGCGTGTTTCTTTAATGTTTCCGACAGGTGAGTAATAAAAACGGACTCCGGGTCAATCACGGTATATCCGCTCAACTCAGCTTTTTCCTTATCGTCTGGTGATATCCACAAGGCAGGCAAGCCGTAAACGGGTTCGGCAGTTTCTATGCCTTCAACTTTGGTTTCAACCGCTCCGGAGTCCATCGCAAGAAACATATTGGGCTCTATTCGTCCTTCAGCCACTTTATGGTCGAAAATTCTGATTTCGTAAGAGTTCGCCTCAAGGTTTATATTGTCCCGCAAACGCACCAGAGGCATGATTATACCGAGCTCCTGTGCAAATTTTCTCCGCAGCGCCCCGATACGATCGAAGATAGTGCTGGAATATTCATTTACTTGCTTATGCAGCTGCGCCCCACCGCCTTTACGAGGGTCAATGAGACTAATCAATCTCACACCGACCTGAACAGAAATCCTATCGACATCCAGCAGCTCTTCGACCGGCTGCTTTTGGCTTTTTGCCTTCTGTGAAGGACTCTCAATCTTTTTCAGCTCTTCTTTTTCAGTTCTTGCCACCATCCGCCCGGCTAAAGCAGCGGTCGCAGCAAGCAATATAAATGGTATCGGAGGCAATCCAGGTACAAGCGCCATCGCAGCGATTATAAAAGACGCCACCGTTAATGGCTGAGAGGCCTTTAGAAACTGCCTGGATAAATCCTGACCAACACTATTTTGTGAAGATATTTTGGTTACAAGGAAACCCGAACTTACAGATATTATCATCGATGGTATTTGACTAACAAGACCGTCACCGATGGACAGGATGGAATAGGTTTTCACGGCGCCGCCGACCGACATACCTCGTGAATAACCCATCGCAATACCGCCGATGATATTGATAGCCGTGATAATAATCCCGGCCTTGGCATCACCACGAATGAACTTGCTGGCACCATCCATAGCACCATAAAATTCGCTTTCCTTGACAATTTTTGCTCTGCGTTCGTTGGCCTGTTCTTCGGTAATAGTCCCGGCATTAAGGTCCGCATCAATAGCCATCTGCTTGCCTGGCATAGCATCGAGAGTAAAGCGAGCGGAAACTTCGCTTATTCGCTCAGCTCCTTTTGTGATTACTACGAATTGGATAACAACAAGAATTAAGAAGATTACAAGTCCGACAACGAAACTGCCGCCTGCAACAAAGTTACCAAATGTTTGGATGATTCTGCCTGCGTCACCCTGCAGGAGTATCAACCTCGTTGAAGCAACATTAAGAGAAAGACGAAACAGCGTTACGAACAGAAGCAGTGAAGGAAATGTAGACAGCTCAAGCGCCTCTTTAGAAGACAGAGTAACTATCAAAACAGAAATGGCTAATGATATACTACAGGCTAAAAGCATATCAAGTAAGGGTGTAGGCAAAGGAATCAGAAGCGTTGCAAGAACTGTCACCATCCCAACGACCAGAATGATATTACTGTGGGAATCCCACGGGGCATTTAGCGTCCCAATTCTCGACGAACCCGATTTATCAGAAACCGCCATAAATTATGCTCCAAAGCAATGTTGATTTCGGTGTCAATTACTGAGTGTTTTGACTCGCAGCGCCGCCGGCTCCAATAACCTCTTTTACCCTTACAGCAAACTTATCATCCACAACCACAATAGTTCCTGTGGCGAATTTCACATCTTTAAGATACAAATCTGCCGGCGCTTCAATTGGCTTATCAAGTCTCAGCACCGAGCCGGGGCCAAGCTGTAAAAGCCGTTGTATCGACATATCAACATGACCTACCGCAATTGTAACAGGGACATTCATATCCAGTAATATGTCAATACTTGTTCCGGCA
>CAZUTR010000029.1:7337-14876 GCA_964623545.1 uncultured Pirellulales bacterium
CTTCGGAAAATTCTGCTGCCTGCGCCTGTGTTTTAGAGTCACCTTGTTCTGCCTGTTCCTGTTTTTCTTCTGCTTCTTGTGCCGTCTTTGCCATATTTATTTTTCCTTCAAATTAAATTTCAGCAAATTGATTTATGTAGTAATCGGGCAGCAAGACTCCGTAATTACCACAGCGTACTTGCCTCCGGATTTTGAGGGCCGGCCACGAATAATGGTTTTATCTTCGACAATCAAATCTACGGGCTCATCTATGCTTTTATCAAACAACAATATATCATCCGGCTGTAGACTCATGATTTCCTCAAAGCTAAGCACTGTCGACCCCAGTCTGGCCAGCACATTCACCCTTATATTATGAACATGCTTAAGCATTGCTCGTGATACCTCCTCATCAGAAATTTTTTTCTCGAACTGTGAGCCTTTACGCGACGCAAAGTCCAGGTTCTCGCTTGGTATTACAAAGTATGCCTCAAAAGTATTTTCCGAGCCGACTTTTTCAACAGTGAAGACAATCCTACAAAACTCCTCTGTACCTTCCAGGTCAATTGGTAAATGACCTCGGACAACGTTCCTGTCCGTGTATAAATCGCAACCGTCACAGGAATCCGAAAACGCCTTAACAATAGCGTCTGCTACATCCAATAAAAGCGATTCCTCTAATTTCGATAAATTCTCTTCAGATTCCTCCGATGATTTTTCCTCTCCAAGCAATTGTGTTGCCAATATGACCGCAGTTTTTTTGGGCAGACCGACCAAGCCGAATGTCTGTTCTTCGTCGCTACAGAACGAAATAAAATAATCGTTCTGCGCATAATCAGAAGAAATATACTCATCCGCAAACAGCTGCTCAGTCGAAGTAATTGTTACATTGAAATCACTATTATAGAGTTGCGCAAATCTTTCTCCGCATTCAAGTGCTATTTTTTTTGTGAATTTATCAAGCTTTCTTAGCTGATACCTCCCAAAATAATTGGGCTTCCGCCAATTGTATTCCTCAGCTTCTATCTTTTCACTATCATCTGTTTTCCGCGAGCCCACAGAAGCAAGAATCTGCTGTATTTTCTTTCTGCCCAAGCCCTCGTTATGTTCAGCAGCAGTGTTATTAGTTTCTTCCTCACTCATTGTATAGCAAACTCCTTGAAAAGAATATGTTTGACTTGCGGCTTTGAGTCTGGGAAAAGTTTCTCATTAAAAGCATCGAGTATTTGCGATTGAATTCGCTTGAGACTTCTATCCCCTCTGACATCTTCCAAAGTCAACCCAGCAAGGTAAATGGTAAGCCAATTGTTCAAAACAGGTTTTTTGCTCTCAAGAAGCTTAGTTCCTTCACCTGTTTCTAAATTGGAGCTTATTTCCAGCGTTATCGTCACCCTAACGTAGCGAGTTACCCTTGGCTCATCAAGATTTGCCACCACTGGTTCTAAATCATAATACCAGCAGTTTTTGGAGTTTTCTTCAGAATCATCCTCTTCAGCATCTTCCGCAACGTCGGTTTCTTCTGCTTGCGAAGTTGGTTCTTCGGAGCTGCCGGCCCCACCAAGCACTCGGCCGAGAAATAAGCCGGAACCGGCGCAAATAAACACGATAACCACCACTATTATCCATGTGATAATTCCAATTTTAGGCCCTCCTTTTTTGGAATCATCACCTTTTTCATCTTTTGCATCATCCTTTGCTTTTTTATCTTCTTCATCCGCCATCTTTTCTTTTTCCCTTAATACTGATTGAAAACAGTTTCTAAGCCAATTGCAGACACTGCTGCTTTCGATAACGTCTGATTTTGTCCCTAAGTGTTCTGTCACTGATACCTAAAATCTTTGCAGCCTTTGTTTGGTTACCTGAAGTATGCTGCAGTGTATCCAAAATTGCCTGTCGTTCCACCTGCTCCAGCGGCAGACCCGCCAATCCACAAGCCGGAGTTTGGCTGTTGTTGAAAGAAAATTGATTTTCCTGCGCCAGCGGCTGCAGTTCATCGAAAAGCCACGAGACATCAGCCAAAGACAACGTTTCACCTGTTCCAAGAATCAGTGACGTCAGTACTACGTTCCGCAATTGTCGCACGTTACCGGGCCAATGATATTTCGCAAAAATATCCATCATTACAGAGTCAAGCTTTGTGATAAGACGTTGTACCTGTCGTGCGTAAAGATTAACAAAATGCCAAACAAGGTCGGGCAAATCTTCACTGCGTAGCCGCAAAGGCGGAATAATCAACTTCACTCCATTCAGTCGATAATAAAGGTCCTGTCTGAATCGGCCCTGCGTAACTTCTTGTAATAAATCTTTATTAGTTGTACTTATTATTCGAACATCGACACTGATGTTATCGTTTCCGCCAACTCTCTCAAAATCCTGTTGTTCGAGTACTCGCAGCAATTTTGCCTGAAATTTCGGCGGAGTTTCTGTTATTTCATCCAGCAGCAAAGTCCCGCCGTGCGCCATCTCAAACCGACCCTTACGCTGAGTATAAGCACCTGTGAAAGCACCTTTCTCATGGCCAAACAACTCGCTTTCGAGAAGAGAATCGCTCAATGCCGCACAATTAACCCTGATGTACGGTCCTTGTGACCTTTTACTTTTATGATGAATAAGAAAAGAAATTAATTCCTTGCCTGTTCCACTTTCACCACTTATTAAAACCGGTGCTGAAGTGGGTGCTATTTTTTGAGCTAAATTTACTATTTTAATCAGTTTTGCACTTTTACCCACTATCCTGTAGAGAGTTTGTGCACCCTGCTGGGCATAAATCGCTGTTGAAACGGTGTGATTTGGAAGATATGTATCAAGTATATTTTCAATTTTTTCGCTAGCAAGCGGTTTAACCAGAAAATCGCAACAACCGGCAATAACGGCTTTGACACCAACTTCAACAATTGGTTGGTGGCTCCGAGACTTCCGCCCTCGAATATCCGCCACCATAACCACCGGCAGTTCAGGAGAATTTTTCTTTATTTCACCAAGCAGCTCAAAACCATTTTTGGGCCTTTCTATTTGAACAGCAATAAATACAAGGTCACAGTCATTATTTTCGAGAAAGTCGTTGATGTCCTTTTTATTATTCGCAAGGTTTCCACGAATGTTTTTTTGCGCTGAAATCTCAAGTATAGTGCGAATGAACTGTGGGTCGTTGTCTGCCACCAATACATTCGCTACCTTGTCTCTGTCCAAAACTTCTATCGTGTTATTCGCTTCTGATTTACTCACAAATAGCTTACTCCATTTTCAAAAAAACTAAAATTTCTTCGCATCAATCAAAGCTTTAGGGTCATCTTTTATAATCCAATTAAGCAATTTATCCTCTACCCGTGCTGATTCAGACCACGGCGAATTAGGGTATTCAGTAATTAGCTGTCTATACATCTCTATCGCTGCTTGTTGGTCATCATTTCGCAAACAGTTCCCAATCTGAAACAAAATCCACGCTCTGTGCTGCTTTTGAGCTGCGTCATCCGTAGCCATGCGATAAAGAGCTTCCTGGTAGCATTTTGCCGCTTCTTTTAGATGGCCGCTTCGATACAAAATCTCTGCCAGCTTCAACGGACTGTTAAGTTGTTCTGGATGCTCCAATAGCTCTCCCAGAATCTGTAAACTCTGCATATTTTCCGGTTCTTCACGCACGAGGTTCTCATCCTGTCTTTCACTCTCATCAAGTATCTTTTGCTCAGCTTCAGTTTCCTCAGCTTGGAATTCTTTAATGTCTTGCTTACCAGGTATAGTCTCGTTAGGTTCGACTTGCTGTTCCGGCTCGATGACAATAATTGGTTCCGGCTTTTCTCTCCGTGGTTTAATTTCTACAGACTGAATTTGTTCAATTATCTTCTCAAGCTCACTTCTGCTTTTGTCACTACCTTTGTCTACAGGATTACTGATTCTGTCCCGCCACAGTAGATGTCCGAGGCGGGTGTTTGGGCCTCTCACCAAAGAAAAATTATGTTTTTGCAACGAAGAGACCACAGAATTAGTATCCTGAAAGAGAACTGGATTTTCCTCCTCCACTTCAAAAGCAGGAACTTCATTAGATTCAGAATGATTTGCTGTCCTTGCAACACATTTTACAGCAACTCTACTGTGTGTTCCTGTTTTCCATAGATCGAAGGGAAGCTTGGCAATTTGAATGAGTGGTTTCCAAGCGCTCAGAATAATGTCAGGATTAGATTTGTTTATTTTTTGTAAATCAAATGATAGATGCGACTTGAGGTATTCAGCGTATCCAGTTGATATTAATAAGCAAACAGCTAACAGCAAACGGACGAAAACAAAACCAAAACATTTCACATCAAAGGTTAAAGGACCGTCAAGTTTTAATCTGAAACTTACCAAAGTTCTCTGACTCCGCTCTGATAATTGTTAACGAATTTTCATTTCCACTGACCCATAAGTGCCATAGCTGCCTTGTCATAATCTTCCCGTCGGCTATAAGCCATTGCAAGCAGGTCTAACGCCTTCCTCTTGGCTTGCACCGGTGGGTCAAGTTCCAACAGTTGTTCGCAAACAGATATGGTTTGAGAATCATGACCGAGTTTCAAACACACATCAGCAAGTCTAAGAGCAACCTCATTTGCTAAAGGTCCGGAATCTGCGATGACAAGAATCTGAATCAGTTTTCTCCGGGCATCTTCCAAATTTTCTTTACTAATGTAACAATCAATCAGCTCGAGTAATATCTTGGCTTTTAGTTGCTCATCTGTAATGTATTCAGCCCTGTCACCAAGTATCGCAATCGCTTTATCTTCCAGCCCTATTGCCCTAAGCAATCTGGTTTTCATCAGTAATACCTCGACAGAGTCCTCCTGCGATAACAACGATTCCGAAGCAATCACCTCAAACATATCAAGAGCACGCAGTACTTGGCCCTGTTGCACATATCCTTCAACCACTGCGCTAACACACTCTAAATATCTCTCTCTTGACAGTAGTGTCGGGCCTCCCGCCAACGCGTATTCGAAGGCATCGTAGGCAGCTTCATATCTTCCCAAAGCCAGGTTGGTCTTTCCCAAAAGAAAACAGCTCAAATATACATCTTTGCTTTTGAGCTCTTTGACGAGCTCCATATATTGAGTCAGCCACTTCGCCGCCGCCTCATAGTTATTCACCTCATAGTAACAATTACCCGCTCCCAAAGCCGAAGCTCTTTGTAATTCGAAAGATGTACTCAGATTAAAAACTTTGCAATAGAGCCGCGCCGCTTCGCTCTTATCACCCAACTTCTCAGTGCAATCGGCGAGATTCAGATATGCCTCTGCGATAATCTTCGTATCCGGATACTGTTCTACAAGTTGCATTAAATCCTGACGAGCGCCGAGATAGTCAAGCAGAGCTGCTTTCTGCTTACTCGATTTTAACAATGCGTAAGGTGCCAGAAATGATTTTGAAAAGCGATTGGCTACCAATTTACATTCTGCCATTGACTCTGCGGCTTGACCTGTTTGAGCGTATAAAAGCCCCAACGCAAGATGAGCATTTGGCAGCATTTTGTCATCATAATACTTTAACAGAAATGCATGCCAGAGCGAAATTGCTTGTTTACTCAGCAAAGATATATTATCAGAGACAGAGGAATACTTTGCCGGATTTAATATATTTACACACCCATTCTCATCCATTTGAGATAATAATCCACAACACCCAGCCGCTATTGTCAGGAAACGCTCTGCTGTTACTGATGGAAGACATAGGAACAACGCCCTGTGACGGTCGTCGATTTTGATGTTGTCTGAATCCCAGCGCAGCTCAAGACCAGCATTTGCGGCAAACCTTGCCATCAACTCTTCCAAGGGAGCTCCGCTACAAACTACGGCATAGCGAAAAGTTTCACTGTTCTGATGTATAAATTTCTGAATTTGAGGACTAAGCAGGGCCTCACTTAATTGTTTCAAGCCCGAATTCAATAAAGAGCGTAACTCATTTTCACTCATATTGATAAACGGCTCTTTTTGAGCGCTCTGGTCGCTCCACATTCTTTTAGGAAGATATTTATCTACATCACAATAGGAAAGTATTCTTCTCGTTACTGCCTCAGCCGCCAGAAAGTCACAATCTCTTTTTAATGACGAGCACCAATCTCCTCCAAGCTCGACTGCATCAATCAACGCCATTGCTTTGTAGGCCCTGCTTCGCGCACTTAAGTACCGCTTCTCTCGCATCTCAAGTAAACATAAATGGTAATTGGATAGTACTTGAATAGCTGGAAAATTACTTTGGCAGACCATTTTGAATAAACGGCCGGCTTGTTCATACTCGCCCCGCTCCTTTACACACAAAGCCATTTTTAGCTGAAGAAAATCCCTGAGCAGTTCATCTTCATTATCAACATTTTGCAGAAGTTCGTAATAAACCGCATATGCCTTACCGTATTCCTTTTGCTCATTGAAATCATGAGCGACTTTCAAAGAAATTGCCTGACTCGTTTTTAGTTTAACCTCGGGTTTATTTATTTGCTCCTGCTTCAACAACACAGTATCACCAACATGATTTTCAACAGACTGATTCTGTTGTTCAGCTTGTGGTTCTTGCCTAACGAATTTTGTCTTGGAAATTAGTGCAGGCGCCTGTTTAGCAGAAGGTGTCGATGGCGGTTCAAATAACACATACAGTAAACCAAAAGAAATCAAGGCAATTGCAATAATAAGAGCGCTCTGTACAATCGTCAAACGCCTCGAAATCACTGATTTTGACCTCTTTTTACCAACGCTCTCAGCCTGTTCATTCGCTAATTGACTCTCCTGAGCAACCAGTGATTTGTAAAAACCATCATCACCCGCAAAGACCTCCCGCGCTGAGTATTCCTGCTGTCCTTGGTTTGCAAACAATTCATCTTCAGATGGTATTTCAGCATTGTCTTTTTGCTGGTTAGTTTTTTCTTCTTCGATTGCCATAATCACCATTCTTCAGGCAGGTATATATTCTGCCGGTTGTCTTATAAGCGCATTACAGAACCGTTTCTAAAATATAAGCAATAATTGTGCCAAATGTCCCGAATTGCAATTTTGTAGGCGTGTATGCTTGTTTTTGGCTCTAAAATCAGCTTGTCTGATGCAAATGCAGAATGAAAGTCTCAGATATTTGTTAGAATTTTATACTTACTGTAGAATTTACTCACAGATATTTTGGAATCCAGCGCTGTTTTTTTGTCTTGCATCAGCAATTTAATCGACAGATTAGTATTCGAGTGGTGATGGAATCAGAACATTGTTATTGACCGGATTTGTGCCTTTTGTTACGGAAAAAGAACTGTTTTCTAATTGATGCTGTTTAACTTTAGCATATAGAGTTGCCCTGCTGATGCCAAGAAGCTCCGCAGCCCTTGTTTTTTGCCAGTTTGTTTCTTGTAATGCCCGCCCGATTAATTCGCGTTCTGCCTTCGCCAGTGAATAATCGCTGACTTTATCGGTCTTCGAGTTATCATAAAAATCTGAATTTTCAGAAGAATTTATTATTATACTGTTCATTCCAATCTTATCCGACGTTTCTAACAATATAGCCCTTTCAATTACGTTTCGCAGCTCCCTTGCATTTCCGGGCCAATTGTGTTCCTTCAAT
>CAZUTR010000030.1:0-14792 GCA_964623545.1 uncultured Pirellulales bacterium
AAGTATAGCCACATCAAATGGAAAAGTCATCCCAGATACAAAGGCGAAGCCCCTTATGCCCACATCACTTTTCATCTCTTTGTTTGATATCTCAACCAAGAATGATTTTTCGCTGAGTAACTAAGCTGTCATACACAAGATAAGCCTTGAGAAATTGGTTAAGTGGTCCGGCAACACATTTACAGATTTTCCCGCAGCTTCGAGAAGTCAAATCTATCGCTAAGATGCCCGTTACCCGCGAAGTTGTGCTTCGTCCTGCAAAATAGCGCGGATGCGCTGGAGAAGGGGTGGATGAGAGTAGTTCAGAAAAACATAATACGGATGGGGCGTCGGGTTCGAGAGGTTACCTGCTGAGAGCTTCTTTAACGCATCTATCAGCCTCTGTGGTTCCTGGATAGTCCCAGCGGCGAAGCGGTCAGCTTCATACTCATTCTTTCGGGACACAGCCTGAATTACAATGGAAAGCAGCATTTCTAGCGGAGTGTAGAGCAAACCGAAGAACAGAATCCCGCTATAAATGGACTGCTGCTCCATATAGAATGCCTCGTAGAGACCCGGGCTGCCTAGAAAGATCGAAAATAGAAAAAAGAGCGCACCTGAGTGCAGGATGCCGATTATCGTCCCTTGCAGTATATGCTTCTTCTTGTGATGCCCGATTTCATGGGCAAGCACAGCTATCAGTTCCGGCACCGTTTGCTTTTCAATCAGGGTATCAAACAGGGCGATCCGCTTGTTGCGACCAAATCCGGTAAAGAAGGCATTTGATTTACTGGAGCGCTTGGAGCCGTCCATTACGAAAACGTTCTTGATGGGGAAATTAACCGAGCGCACATAATTGAGAATAGCTTCTTTCAACTCGCCTGATTCTAGCGTGGTGAACTTATTGAAGAGCGGCATAATCCACATTGGAGCCACGAATTGCAGAACCAAGGAAAATATGGTGACGGCGATCCAGCAGTACAGCCAGGCATAGTAGCCCACATATTCAAATAAGGCCAGAATACCAGTTAGCAAGGGGGCGCCAAGCAGCACCGCAAGGCCAAGACCTTTAACCCGGTCCAACAGGAAAGTGCCCGGGGTGGTCCTGTTGAAACCGAAGCGTTCCTCAATTACGAACGTGGCATAAATGCTGAAGGCCAGTGTTAGCAGGCTATACCCTATCAGTAGGATGCCAATGTACAACAGCCCATTAACGATGGGGACAAACCCCCAGGGCCTGACTATCTCGTCAAGATAATTGAAGCCGCCAGCAAACCAGAAGGACAGCAGAACAAGCAGGCCAAAGGTGCTGGTTACGAAGTCAAAACGGGTAATGGTACGAGTATATTCCTGAGAGTTGCGATATTCATCCGGCTGGTACATTCCTTCAAGAGCAGGGGGAAGTTCAAGCCTCAGAGCCTTCAGATTAAACAGATTCGCAACCACTCCGAGCACATACTCAAGAAGTAGGGCGAAAAGGATGATAAAGAAAAAAGGATTCATCATTGCTCAGCCATCTACATCTTATTTTATTATACGCGCTAATACCTCTCAACAAGAGGGCTTTTGCACTTTTCATCGGAATGTATAGAGTACATGATAACGTTGTGATGTTGAGAGAAAAAGAACCTACTCCCAGAGAGGAAAACAACAAACGAACGGATCGAAAGACTCTCTCTGCCCCAAGGCAATTCCGAAATTTCGATTGGGAAAAAAGTTTAGGACTTGTCGCTTTCAGAATACAGTGTCTGAATTAGCGTTATTAGTGCTCTCTTTATCTCAATTTTAAGCTTTTTATCAGCTCTGATGGCGGGAATTGGGTCTGTAATGACTCCTTCTTTACTTGTCACCAAGAAGTCGATAGTCACTCCTAACTCTTCAGCCAACCTTACCAAGGAATCCAAAGAAGGGGCACGTTTATCTTTCTCTATAGCTGAAACATGTTGTGCCGTTACGCCAAGCGCCTCAGCCAATTGTTGCTGAGTAAGCTTCATTGTCTCTCTTCGTTTCTTGATTCTTTGCCCTATAGTCATTCAGTTCTCCCGTTACAGATCAAGCAGTTATGGTATTCAGTAGTACTGTTGTGAACATTAGCAACAAAATGTTGACGTGAGCAAATAATAAACAGATAGTTGACATTTACACATAAAGTGTTGTATAATCCGAAGTATCCGAGAATTTAAGGAGGGAAAGAAATGGAGATCTTAACTAAGAAACTTGGCGACGGACAAATCAGATGGGGAGGCATTGTTATTCCGAAAAGTAAGTTAGCGTTCTTTCCACCACCTGGTTTTGAGTTTGACCTGTGGGAAGGGAAGACAGCTTACAAAGCGAAAATGGATAACTATTCCCGGCTCCGTACGACCAGTTGGTTTCACCAGCATCCAAGCCTCAAGGAAGGGGATGAAGTCACCCTACTAAAAGAAAATGGGAAAATGCGAATAGTTCTATCAAAGAACTTCCCTGAGCCAACGAAGTCGGGGATAGAATGGGCACTTGAGGTGATTGCAGCTATAAGGTATGGAGAAATATATGGGATCATAAAATTGAACAAGAACGGGTTTATGGTCGAGATAGGAAATCACGTTAAAGAAACCCAGTTAATAACTAGTACCACATAGAAAGCTGTTCAATGCCGTAATGGGGAAAAACACGCAAGAGGAGAAGAAATATGACCTTAATCATTGGTGCAAGATGTTCCGATGGGATTGTCTTGGCAGCCGACCGCAGGCGGCTGTCAAGATATGAAAGAGGACCTAACACAACCAAGCTATTTAACCTTTCCTGTGGAGTAACTCTCGCTGGTGCAGGTGACGATGCGGTATTAAACGAAGCACGAATTCTTATAGACAGGCGGATTAAAGAAAAGGAGAATGAATCGCCTGTAAAAACGTTATTTGATGTGGTAGAGATCACCTGCAGTGTTGTCAACGAGCTTGTCAGTTATTATCGAGATAAAGTGGAGGAGCCTTTCGGATACGTTCTAGCTGGATTGGAAAACCTTACTGGAGGCAGTGCCAAGCTATACACAATCTTCGGTGCTGGATTCTCCGAAGTACCTTGGGCATGCCTTGGTTATGGCAGTTCTTATGCTCGCCCCTTTGTAGAGTTGCTGTTGGCACCAGGAGACCTGTCTACAAAAGAATCTGCTAAAGCTATACCGGCTATCTTTACTCTGGTCTCCAGTGTCCAGACTACGGTCGGCGGTGGTGTTGACATATGTGTTGTCAAGGATGGAGAGAGGGTCGAGGAAATACAACATTTCGATGATGTCGACCTGAAGCCACTAAGAGCCGGTGTACTCAATGCCTTAGCAATACAGACTTAATCCAAATCGACGAATGAAATTCAGACAGATCATACAAGGAGGAAATCTATGGCAACCGTTACTCTCAAAGCTGAGATACCCGAGGAATTATACAGAAAATTCTACAAAGCTGTTACAGATAAGAAAGGCAAATGGCGTGGTAGTAAACAGTCTGCGGAGAAAGCTCGTCAGACAGCAATTGAGACCGCCCTACAGTATTTCGTAGATTCACTCGAAGAACCGGACTTGGCCGAACGTATGATAGAGGTTCTGAGACGGCTGTAAGTGAACAATAGAGGAATATGTGCAATGCTTCAAAGTGTCACTTTATCCGTGTCAGGAGACATTCTTCACTCGACGTAGTGACGGCTAATAAAAAGACCCTTTCGTTGACTCATGACATTCCCCGGGATGTGTTGTCTTTCATGTCACCGAACTCTTCAACTATACCTCAAAATACCCAAATTTATAGAGAATTCGTTAAAACTCAGCCCGAAAATCCCAATTTCAGGCACGATTATTCTTAATGCTGGTTTAACCAGCGAGACAAAAAATCAATGATTTTTTGGATTCTTTACATGGACCGAGGTCGTCCATGATAAATAAATGCTTCATAAGGAGCAATTTTTAAAGGTTTTCACCAGTGTTTTGACCAGAGTTCGTGGAAATATAAAGATATTTCCACGGCCAGATACAACCGGAATTCGTTGACCAGATACACCAAGGTATCAACGAGCTAGCTACAACAAATTTAGTCAACGGACCTTGGGGTAGAGGGTGGAATGGGTACGATATCAGCCTCAACCATGATATTTCATGGAGCGAATGATTACTTTCTATAACTGGTAAGAAAAATATAGAGTTCGGTGGTTATTATGTCCTGGAAGAAAATACTTCTTGGCACTACAATGGGCCGAAGAGGGGGGACCTACCCTTTCTGTACTCAGGCTGAAGCTGAAAAACTCTCCTTGCCAACAATGCAACGACATTTTTCTACAGTTTTTAGTCAACGAAGAGCCGTCGTATCTGTAAGATAATCCTCGCTGTTTTCTTCACTGCAACTTCGTTGTTAGTGACAAACTGATAACATGTCTAAATCCAGCTCTTTGATGGAAAGTTCAGCCCTCAATATTCTCCGGATACTGCGGGGGTGATTTGCCCTGTTTCTCCACCACCCTGGGATAATTAGCTCGTGTAACCTTTTCAGTTACGTTAATTAACTCAACCTCATGCCACCACTCGTCACCATAGTCGAAAAGATAGAGAAATTTTGGCCCGCCATACAGGGCAATACTGTCAATCCTGATGCGAGTGGCAAGTTTACCCGTTCCGTCAGTATCCAAACCCGGTGAAATATACTGGCTCTCCCTGTCGTAAGGCTTGTTGCTTAAAAAGAAGCTATATTGGTGTTCGTCAAAGCGGTCGAAGGCTCTGAAGATTGCTTTATGCAGACTGGATAGCATCTGGTTTTCTTTTATTTCGATGATACGCCAGATATCAGGCCTGTCCTTGAGCGATACTTTAAACCGGTGGATTAAATGGACGTCTGAATAATTTGAGAATCTTGCCACTGATTTAATTGTCCCCTTTCGATAAAACCTCTAACGCTATACCATATCAATTAAATTACAGGAATATCTACGTTATACATGTCCATCTAAAGAAGATTACACTGCTTCAATGATATCATATCGAGAAAGAAAGAAGACAATGAGATGAAAAGTGCACCCAAGAAGTATGCTGTATTTTCAGAAAAGCGCAGGCCAGACCAAAGATGGTAATTATTGCCTCACCAGGTATGATAGAGATACACTTACTATCCAAAATGCTCTAAACAACCTGAGAGAAGACATCTTGCCATAGGTACCAGTAGTAATTATTTACGAGGAACCAATAAAGGTAAGTATACTAATGGTTTTCATCCTCTGTCATAATCAGGATTTCTCCTTTGTTTCCATCTACAACCACGCCGGTATCTTCGAGAAGCCGTAGAGCGTGCGGTACTGAAACTATAGCAGGGATTTTGTACTCCCTAGCAATAATTGCACAGTGTGAAAGGATTTCCCCCGATTCTGAAATCACTGCCTTAGCCTTAGAGAATATCGGTGTCCAGCTAATATCAGAATGTGGTATAACTATAATGTCACCATCTTGCACTTTGGGAAAATCATGTATACCACTTACTTTTTTCGTTCTCCCCTGACAGTGTCCCTTTGATGCAGCTACGCCTCTCAATATCTGTGATACCTGCTTCTTCTCCAGAAGAGGTGGCGCCTCGTCTCCAATGATGATTTCCGGTAGGTCTATGTCGTACCACTGAGTTATTTGCTGCTTTCTCTGCTGTAAACTTATCCTGTGTTTTTCAGGGGTCATTTGGAATTTTGCGATATCCTGTATTTCACTATAGGTAAGATAAAAGATATCATTCGGTTCGGATAAATACCCCTTCTTTTTAAAGATTTCTGCTAAATGCAAAAAGTAGGGGCGAAAGAGTCCATATCCATACTCGTATAGAGAATTCACTTTCTCACGGTATATTCTGTACTGGCTTGCTCTCCTGTATAAGAAATTGATAATTGGTCTCCTGGATATAACAAAATAACGATCCATTTCCTGAGAATCCCCACCTTGCGAGGAGGTTTGTCCATAATTGATCAACATATCGACGACTAGCTTGGGATTTTCCTTCCATTGCGGCTGAGAAAAGTCATTCCCGCTATCACTTAAGTGTCCGAACTTGTTTAGAAAGTCTTTAACCTGAAGACCAAAATCACCCAATCCAGCCAGGTCAGATAAAGCATTACATCCCGATTTGTTGAAACTCTCTTTCACTTGCTCTGGTAGTTTTGTATAAATGCTATTGAGTTGCTTCAGTTGGTAGCTCGGATCAATGTCACACAAAGCATCTCGTAATCGAGGAAAGTCTATTGCATCGTGTGATAAACCTTTCCTGGCAAGAAGCCGAGTAAGCAACATATTATAGAAACCCATTAGCAGTTGTGATACGATAACATAATAGGAAGTATCTGTATTTATTTTGAACAATCTATCTACAGCTTGAATGGTTTCAGACTCATCCATTGTATCGAAATCAGCTTGTGCATAACGATCATATTTGACTTTTCGCTTCTTAAGTAAATGCTCTATTTTTCTTGAAAACATGCTCTTTTTAGCGGCGAATAGTAAAATTCTCGGGATGTATTTAAGTGTCTTTAATCCCGGTTTGAATTTGGGCTTTTCATTGCCGGTAGCTTCATAGCCAAGTAATATTTCAATCAATTCCCTTGGCATACCAAGGATTTCAAACATATCACCGATTACGCCCATATTAAAATAAGCTCTGTAGTAGTAACTCTTCGCTAACCGGTGTATCTCAATTCCTTTAGCTTTATTACCAATTAACTCAATAAATAATTGTTTCCAGGCAGAATTTACCACCGGAATATTCACTGACCAGATAAGCGGTTTGATAATCCCCGGCATGAATCCTTTTGAGATTTTATTGGAGTAAATATCAATTCCCTTAATTGTTGTTATTCTTCTTAGTTGAAGCCAATAAATCTGACTTCCATCGTAAACCCACTCAAGGTTAACAGGTGCCCCGTATCTTTTCTCAATCTTTTTTGCAGTTATAATTAATTGGTGTAAAACAGCAGTATCTAGCTTGCTATCGGGAGGTTCCTCTATCCAATTGCCCCATTTGTATATCCATCTCTCCGGTGTAATCCCATCCTGCAATAGTAAGCTACCCGGACCTGCAATTGCTTCAACAATAACTTCATCTAAACCTGTGACTGGATTCCTGCTAAAAATAACTCCTGAGTAACTTACACTTACCATTTCTTGAATGATAACTGCCATTTTAAGGTCATGATATGACCTGCCAACATGCTCTAGATACGCTTTTACCCGTTCTCCGTTCACCGTCTCCCATAAACTAACCGTGGCCTCCAAAATCTTATCAATGGAGCCTACATTGAGATAACTGCAAAACTGGCCAGCAAAGGAATAGTCTTTGTCGTCTTCGAGGTTTGCTGAAGAGCGGATGCTATAGCTTTTCCCGACTTCAAATACTTTCTCAAGCTCTGTCTCTAACGTGTTAAGAACATCATGGTTTCCAATTATGTACTCATCGAATGCATGGAAAGTACATATATATGCTTCAGGTACCTGCACTCCAATATTTTTAAGATACCACAGGCTTTTAGCTTTTTCCCCTACCTGCAAGGCACTCTTAGCCTGCTCTATCCCAACCAAGACGCGCTTCTTTTCTTTAAAATTCCGCTCTATAAATCTTAAGAACCGCATATTTCTACTATAGAAAGAATAATCACTTCTCTGTGGTTTGTATCTGAGACTATAATACAGCGCGGCAAACGCCCCAAATATAGCAAAATAAACGTTACCATTTACGATTAATACCTCAAACGGTAACATGGCGTATCCTATAAGCACTGCATAGTAGCGCTTTCTCAGGGTTAAGAATAAAAAAGCGTAGACGGCAGCGAATAAAAGTAATGTATAGGGCGAAAGTAAAAGTAACGCCCATAGCAAGATAGTAGTACCCTGTCCTCCCTTACCTTTTAGAAATATTGAGAAGCCATTCCCGAGAATAGTAGCAGAAACAAAAACAAGGGAAAAAAACAGTTCACCACCATAGAAAATTCGAGAAAATACTAATGGTAATGCTACCTTGGTAGCTTCTCCAAAAACTGCAAGAAACCCGGCTCTTAAACCACCAACACCAAAAGTATTGGCGATTCCAATATTCCCGGTCCCTTTTTGAGCCAGATGCTCTTTTTTAAACAGGTATGTGAACAGGTAAGCGAATGGGATAGAACCGTAGAAATAGCATACCAGGCCAAGCAGAAGGGTCTGGACTCCCCACATATTCTCCAGCAAATCAGCACTCAGCATCAGACTGACCACTACTACATCCATTTTACTCCGCGTCCAGCTTGCTGATGGGCAACTATTATATATCAGGTTTTTTCATTTTTCAATACTTCTACTATTTTAGAATGTCTTTTTTTATTTAATCTGGACATTGCAGTATGATTCTCTAAATTGATATACTAGACCACTTCCATTAGAGGTATTCTACGATGAAAGTCTATAGAATGAATCAGGCTGTGAGCATAATAAACCTAGAGGGGAGTCTTACTAGTGAATACGGCGAAGAGTTGAATCAGGCATATGCTAAAACGAAGGATAGAGCGACATCAACCGTTGTCTTAAATTTTAACAACTTGGAGCACATGAACAGCGCAGGAATAAGTAAGTTAATAAAACTATCTGTTGTGGCGAAAAAAGATAAGCAGAAGCTCTTTGCTGTTGGGTTGAGTAGTCGTTATATGGAGGTCTTCAGTCTGACAGGGCTTAAAGAAGGTATAATATTGATTCAAGAAATGGCCGGGGAACTCGATTATCTTGATAAAGATACCATATCCAAATTGCAGGGCATGATTTCTGGTGACATCTGGCAAGATGATTATGGCTGGGCGCCATACGTAGTCACACTAAGCTCAAAGCATATAGATAAAGATGCTATCAATAAGAACGTTGATGGAAGGCGGGTCATAGGACCTCTTAAGGGGTTTGGTCCAATATGGGAGAAGAACTACATCCTTACGATAAAACAGTGCCAGTATCAACCTGCAGACCTTGTTTCAATTATGAAAAAAAACCTGCCCAGTTTTCAACCGGCTCAAAATAAATTTTATACCTCACCACAAGGAATCGCACCGGGCGAAGTGGTGCTTATAGATTCGAAAACGCCGGGAGGTATCGTATCTACTGGCGTCATGGTACTGTATGCAGATGATACCAGTTTCACATTGATTACACCCCAGGGTCATCCTGAGGCTGGATGGGTAACATTTTCTGCCCGAAATGATGATGGTGCTGTAATATTTCATATTCAGGGATTAGCCAGTACGAGCGACCCATTTTATGAAATAGCCTTCAAGATTGCAGGCTCAAAGTTCCAGGAGACTATATGGACGCATGTCCTTTCATCACTGGCAGCTTATCTGGAAGTTGAGCCTGATATAGAAGTAACAAAATCAGTTGTTGACCAGGATTTTCACTGGACGAATATCCGAAACATGTGGTATAACGCACAGATTCGTTCTATACCTTATAATCTGAAGCACCTATTGGGTTAAAAAGAGTCGCAACTCGAATTCACAAGAATCAAATGACTAATAATGACACTGCACGAGCCATAATCATCGGCGCAGGGCCAAACGGTCTCGCCGCTGCTATAACCCTGGCTCAAGCTGGTATATCAGTAAAGGTAATAGATAAGAATCCATTGATTGGAGGAGCCGTTCGCTCTGCCGAGCTTACTTTACCCGGCTATATCCATGATATCGGGGCAGCGGTATGTCCTCTTGCCGTAGCTTCGCCTTTTTTCAGGAAACTGCCTCAAGACGCCATGGGAAGTGCATGGATAAGGTCTCCCATTTCCTTAGCACATCCATTTGATGACGGTTCAGTAGCTCTGCTTTTTAACTCGATAGAAGAAACTGCGGAAACACTGGAAAAGGATTCTTCTGCTTACACTAAATTAATGAACCCAATAGTAGATGACTGGGATGGTATAGCGGACGAACTTCTGGGTACGTTTCGATTTACCAGACATCCGATATCTCTAATACGCTTCGCTTTAAAATCCCTTCAATCTGCAATGAGACTTACTGAAAATCTATTTGTTGGGGAAAAAGCAAAAGGTTTTATGGCAGGGTTAGCTGCGCACTCGATACTACCAATGGAGAAACGCGGAAGCGCTACTTTTGGTGTTGTACTTGCGGCATTAGGACACATTTATGGCTGGCCAATAGCTGCTGGTGGTTCTCAAAGTATTTCTGACGGGTTAGCAAAACATCTACGTTCCCTTGGAGGCACAATTGAAACAGGTCACCTCGTCAGGTCAATAGACGAACTACCATCTGATAAGACCATTCTTCTAAATGTAACTCCCAGACAGATTGTTAATATAGCCGGGAATTATCTACCCGGTTCATACGTCAGGCAACTCATGAAATACCACTACGGACCGGGAGTTTTCAAGATAGACTGGGCACTCAATAGCCCGATTCCATGGAGTAATAAAGAATGTCTTAAAGCTGCTTCCATACACATTGGCGGCACCATAGAAGAAATTGCTTCTTCGGAAAGAAGCGTTTGGAAAGGAGAACATCCAGAAAAACCATTTGTTATATTGGTTCAGCCGAGCCTGTTTGATTCTACACGAGCACCCGAGGGAAAACATACTGCCTGGGCTTACTGCCATGTGCCAAACTCTTCTACATATGATATGACTTCACGTATAGAAGCACAAATTGAACGCTTCGCTCCCGGATTTCAAGAGGTGATATTAGCCCGGAGTGTTATGAATACGGCTATGCTGGAATATGATAACCCGAACCTTGTCGGTGGTGATATTACCGGTGGTGCCCAGGAATTAAAGCAGCTAATCTTCCGTCCAACTCCCAGAATAGTACCCTATTCAACACCGCTAAAGAACTTGTTTATTTGCTCAGCGGCTACTCCTCCAGGTGCCGGAGTACATGGTATGTGCGGCTTCCACGCAGCCCAAGCCTGCCTGCAGTCATTAAAGCTGCCAAATCCGTCATATAACAGCCGAGAAAAATAGTGTTGCTAAAGCGCACTACCTGGTGAGTGTGTTTCAAAGGAATGGTAGATATTACATAATATTAGCGATAATAGAAACTGGCTTGATTTTTTCCATGTCCTCCCCACAGCACACCAGAGTCCCACCACCAGCTTTGGTTACCGACACCTCATTGCCACAAACGTTACAACGGTATTTTCCTCCGACCTCTTCTACTTCCATATTCTCAATCCCCTTTCATATCCTCAACGAGGAATTCAGGATGCTGTTTCTCAGCAACCGGGTTCTCCGGGATGACCGCAGCAGCTCTGCCGCTTCACAATTTTAATCGTGTTGTTGCGGAAAACGAGGTAAAGCTTCTTATAAAGAGGCATGGGAACTGACATATTCGTAAAAAACGCTTTTAAACTTGGCATCTTACATCCTTGTACTCGGTAAGATTGTGGAGAATATTACAACAGTATTTAGGGAAAATACAAGGTCTTATTTGAATTCATCAGTTTATTAGTATAGTGTTTCGCCATCCTGCTATGGTAAAAACCCTTTCTATTTATGACCGACCTTTTCGGGATGATGCTTACGGAATTTATCCAGTTTAGGAGCAATTACTATACGACAATACGGATTTTGCGGATTTTTCTCGAAATACTTCTGGTGATAAGCCTCTGCCGGATAGAACCCGCTTAGCGGCACAATCTCCGTCACGATAGGTCTATCCCAAAGCCTTAAGTCAGTTAACTCTTTTATCACCTCTCCGGCGATAATCTTCTGTTCCTCATCATGGTAAAAGATGGCTGACCGGTACTGGGTTCCTATATCAGCTCCCTGTCTGTTAGGGGTAGTCGGGTCATGTATCATAAAGAATATATGCAGGATTTCCTTAAAAGATATCTTATCAGGGTCGAACGATAACTGTACCACTTCGGCATGTCCCGTGCCTCCGATACATACTTCCTCATAAGATGGATTGGCCGTATTGCCACCGGCGTATCCTGAGACGACTTTATCTATGCCGTCCACTTCATTGAAAACGGCTTCAAGGCACCAGAAGCAACCCCCGGCAAGTGTTGCTATTTCTCTGCCATTATCACGATTTTCATGCTTTTGCTTTTGTCCCATTTGTTAAAACCTCTTTAAATTTAAGAGCGACCGAGTTAATGCAGTACCGCTTACCCGTTGGTGGTGGTCCGTCGTCAAAAACGTGACCCAGGTGCGAATCACATCGAGCGCAGCGCACTTCCGTTCTATGCATGCCAAAGCTGCTGTCTTTATCCAATGTAATGTTTAAATCTGAAACCGGCTCGTAGTAGCTCGGCCAGCCACTACCAGAGTCAAATTTCACAGTGGAATTGAACAGGTCTGTTCCGCAGCGGATACATTGATAGAGACCCTGCTCTTTGGTGTCATTAAAAGTGCAGGAAAATGGTATCTCCGTTCCTTTTTCCGTGGTAATTTTGTATTGCTCGGGTGACAGAAGCTTTTTCCACTCAGCTTTTTTCTTATGAATTTTATCAACATACACTATTTTGTTTTGACGGCTGTCAAATATCTGTATTCTTTCCATCACTATCACCTGTTTTTAATACTCAAATATCGGTTCAATATTATTATACAGCTACTTATCGTTTAGAACTGAGTAACTCCAGCATGGTGTTCATGTCTGTAGTAGGGAGCTGACAATTATAGTCGAGACAGACATAAGCAGTAGCTTTACCATGGCGAGATGAGTGGTATCTGGCAAATGGGGTAATTATATCAATTTCGGGATTCTCCTCTTCAGTTGGGCGTAGAACTACTATCTTGTTGGGTATGAAACTTTTATGAATAGCAGTAAGTAATTGTTCTGTGTCCCTTCCACGCGAGTTACCCGCTATAATAACTTCATAGGAAGGCCCCACAGCAAAGTCTACCGCTACCATTAGCTGAGTGCAGGCTGATGGTAATTGCTTGACTGTTACAGCAAAGGCTTTACCGGTTTCAGACGCTTTCTGCTCAAGTTCGGCATCACCGGTTATGCGTCCCAGCCTGAGAAGGTTCAGCATTGCTACTGAGTTTCCAGATGGGATTGCACCATCGTATACCTCTTTTTGACGAAACAAGAGGCTCTCACCATCATTTGGAGTGAAATAGAATCCGCCACCAGAGTCATCCCAGAAGTGTTCTATTAGATCTCTGTTCATTTCAAGTGCTGTTTTTAAACAGCTTACATCAAAGGTAGTCTCGTACAATTCCAGCAAACCGTAAGTAAAGAATGCATAGTCATCTAAATTAGCCGGCACAGCAGCCTGACCTTCACGATAGCGATGCAGTAGTCGTCCATCGGGAGTACGAAGATTGGTCATGATGAAGTTTTTAGCGCGTATGGCTGCATCTACATATTGAGACTCACCGAAGACACGTGCCCCGTTCGCTAACGCTGCTATCATGAGACCGTTCCAGTCAGTTAATACTTTGTCGTCTTTGTGAGGATGAACTTTTTTTTCACGGTATTTAAACATTTTATGCCTGATGATTTCAACACGACTCTGGAGATCTCGCTCTGATATATCGAGGTCTGCAGCAATTTCCAGAGTAGATTTCGTAAGATGTGGTATATTTTTACCGGTTTGCTCTCCGTTCAACTCATCGGTAAAATTACCATTTTCGAGAATATTAAATACCTTTGCAGCCAGTTCAGCTTCTTCATTAGATAGCACCTTGTATATTTCGTCTTGTGTCCATAAATAGAATTTACCCTCTTCCCCCTCGGTGTCGGCATCCTCCGCAGAGTAAAACGCCCCTTCAGGCGAAGTCATATCTCGCAGAACGTAGGTAAATATCTCTCGAGCTGTCTTATAATATTCCTCTTTCTTTGTTGCTTGATAGGTTTCTGTATATGCAATCGCGAGCAATGCTTGATCATACAGCATCTTTTCAAAGTGCGGGACAAGCCACTGTGAATCAGTGGAGTAACGATGAAAACCGAATCCTACATGGTCGCAGATACCACCCTGTCGCATTGCTTGGAGAGTTTTTTCCACCATATTTAATACTTTCTCATTCCCGGTACGTTTCCAATAGCATAGTAAAAAATACAAGTTGTGAGGAGTGGGGAATTTCGGAGCATCACCGAAACCACCGTACTGACTTTCATAGTGTGAAGTCAGCTGGTCATAGCAAAGCTGTAATTCAAATTCCCCGAGTTCTTCTCCTGGGATATCTACTGATGTTTCATGCAGACTTTTAATAATCAGACTGGCCGAGTTTATTATATCGGATTGCCGTGTAGACCAGAGTTCCTTTATGCGTGCTATAAGGTCAAACATACCAATCCTTCCAAAATTCGTCTTTTTCGGTACATAAGTAGCAGCAAAAAACGGCTCTTTATCCGGTGTCATGATTATAGTAAGAGGCCATCCTCCACTGCCAGTCATCATTTGACAGACAGTCATGTATATCTTGTCTATATCAGGTCTCTCTTCACGGTCCACTTTGATAGAGATGAAGTTATCATTCATAAGTTTGGCAACCTCAGGATCCTCAAATGACTCGTGCGCCATCACGTGGCACCAATGACATGTAGAATACCCGATAGAAAGGAATATGGGCTTGTTTTCCTTCCTAGCCTTCTCAAATCCCTCTGAGCCCCATGGATACCAATCGACAGGGTTTTCAGCGTGCTGAAGTAAATAAGGGCTCCTCTCATAAGCAAGCTTGTTTTGTCTTGTATTAGTTATTTCTCCCATTATGACCTCATATATCCAATAGTATAGGGTAGTTAAAAAGCTATTGTATATGACTTTAGTCTCAGAAACATACAGGTGATATAGTACGGGGTTTGAATGTCGCTCTGGTGGAAATCACCAGGGCACTCGTCGGACTTACTCT